>JAICRN010000362.1 GCA_025937335.1 Microcoleus sp. TY_ISSM_2_bin.22 | reverse complement strand
CCTCTTAGAACTTTATCAATTAAATCTGCATTAGGATTATCTGGAGATAGCGCCTTGAGCGCTTGTGTAATTACCTTGAGACTTTTTGTCTCTTTTGCGATGACGCGGGTCGAAGGAGCCTTGACCAGTTCTTGGACTGTATATCTGTTCTTCGGTTCTATATGAATTATTTCGACTAACTTGTTATTTTTCTTATTTATTGTGCCAGGAACGCGCCAAATTCTCTGTATCGCGTGAGTATAATCTATATGATAACCAAGTTTTTTTGCTTGTTCTATATAGATACTTTGAAAATCTTTATAGGCTTTTTGGACTTGAGTCTTTTGACTTGACGACTCTGTCTGAAGGTATTCGTTAAAACACCAATATAGATGCCATCCGTTTCCAGTGGAAACTACTATGGTAGGTTCATGTCCTACCTTAAGGATTTCATATACTTCCGCCTCTCCAGGAGGCAAATTATCAGAGGCGTGGGCCGGCCTAGTTTTGCCGCAGTCACATCGGTGTGCCGGCTTTTCGCATTGAGGGCATGGCGGGTCCAGGAAATCAACATCCAGGGCAAACCCAGGCAGCGCTACAACGTCTTTCTTGCCTCCCTGCTTCCCCCGCTGCACATCAGCGCCGCGCGCTCCTAGCCCGAAATAGACATCGTCATTGGCGTATGCGCCCTGCTGCAGCTCAGCCCACTCATCCCCCGAAATTGTAACCGCTGTTTGTATATCAAAGTGATTGCTGTGCTGGCTCGGCAGATGATGGATTGTTAGCCGCCCATCAATAGCCGATGGCCACAGAGTGGTGAGGAGTCTCTGCATCGTGTGGTCTGACCTTGGTGCATATAATACCGCTGCACACACGATCAGGTCAAGCGCTGTGCAAAAAACATCGAAAATAGATCATTTGTTTTTATAGCTCTCAGGATGCGCTGTAAGCGATTTTTACTTCAAGTGGACCTTACTACCAGGCAAGCATTTCACCCGCCTTCCCGCCCGTCCTGAGCGTCTACAGAGCAAGCTGTTGCTCTTCTCTCCTCGCCGCCGAAGCGCCCGCTCTCTCGGGTTTTCGGGGTGTAGGATAGTAGGAGCCTAAAAAAATTTGAAAAAAGTTTCGGCGAACATCAAGGGTGGACACCAACTACAGCTAAATAGTTGAAATCATTGAAACAGGGTTTGGTGTCCACCCTCGCCAATTTCAAGGGTGGACACCGATTCCTTTTAGATATCATAGAGTTACTACAAAACCTACACCGTGTCCACCCCCCTCCATTTCTTTGAAAGTTCGACACCGAAATCCCATACTACATGGCGGGATGGGATTTCGGCAGTTTCTGTAAACTTAGTCGGCCAATATGGGTGGACACCGTGTAGGTATTTCGGGAAGTTCATGATATCTAAAAGGAATCGGTGTCCACCCTGAAATCGACCAGGGTGGACACCGAATCGACCATTGTCGCAAGTCTATGATATATAAAAGAAATCGGTGTCCACCCTTGAAATCGTCCAGGGTGGACACCGAGGCCAAGGGTGGACACCGATTTCTTCTAACCTATTGAAACCTTGGGAAAATCAGGGGGATTCTTAGGTCTCGCCGCAACCCGAAATCCCGTTTTTACGACGCACTGCACAAAACGGGATTTCGGGATTTCGGCCAGTTTTGATGCCGAAATCCTGGGATTTCGGGGCCGAAAAACAGCCTCCGCGGCGCGTTTTGCTCCCGAAATCCCAAAAAAAATCCCGAATTTGACTCATTGGAAACTTTTTCGGCCTTTCGGAAACTTTTGGTCGGCTTGACAAAATTTTTTAATGTGCATAGCCGGCCAATTTGCCGCGAAAGAAAAAATTCGGAAAGTCAATAGCAGTTAAATATGTGAAATTACTCAATTTTATTTTTAGAGCGAGTTCAGATGTAGGTAAAAAAGTTTCCACTGACTACTTTTGTGTGCAAAAAGCCAAAAATTTGTTGCGTATCTTGCCGCTAACCCCCGAAAACAAAAAATCCCTCAGCATTGCTACTGAGGGACGAACTGCGGAAAGGTCAGAAACCGCGTTCTATTTAATGATATATTATGTATAATGACAGATATGTCAACTAAAAATCCGACGCAAATTGATGAATTTTCTGCTTGGCTTGAACGCTACGGCCGCAGTGAAGGCACCGTAAATCAATATGTTCACCATGTAAAGCGGGCGCTCGCTTCGGATCCTATTAAAAGACTCACCAACAAGAAATTGGCCCCGAAAACTCGTAGATCGATAAAGGCAGCACTTCTATCCTGGGCAGATTTCACCAAGAACGAGGAATTGAGGGAGGAGATAAGGCGGGTAAAGTTGCCCGCCGCTCACAGGCAAAAACAGCGTCCGATATTAAACGATGAGCAGTGGAAGAAGATGATTGAAGCGCTCCCCAAGGCCAGAGTTACGGAACCGGTGCGGGCAATTCTTGGCATTCTTTTAACACGAGGCATGCGAAAGGGAGATGTTCTCCGCATCAGGCGCTCAGAGATTCTCGACGCTTTGAAGAGCGATATCCTTTTGTACGAGGCAAAGGGAGCCAGGCGTCTTGAATTTCCGCTAACGAGTTCATGGCGGCCGTTTGTGGAGGTGTTAGCTGAGCACCAGGACTATGACAGAGTCTGGGAACTAGTTTGCCGCCCAGGATCACAAAAAGTGGAGCAGTCGGCGGGGCGGGCAGTAATACGGGCGCTCAGGAAAGTCGCAAAGAAATGTGGAATAGAGCCCAGGTCCGTTCATCCACATTTGCTCAGAAAAATGTATGCAACTAAATATTATCGTTTATGTAAAGATCCACATAAACTTATGCATCATATGCAATGGACAAATATAGAGACAGCAATGCGTTATGTGCAGGTAGACGATAGAGCAACACTTGACAGCATTGCAGAGAAGATGTTTGATTAAGTTCTAGCGAAGGAGGTTTTCATTGGAAAGAAAGCAATTTATTGTTCAAGATCATGAAGGGAAGCAGAGATCATACGCAATGGATGTCTCTTCCAGGCAGTCAGAAGAGACAGTTTTAAGGAAAGTTGCACAAGAGTTTGCAAAAAAATATAAATCCCCTAAAATGTCTTATCTCTCTGTAAAAGAGAGAGGTTCTGATAACGACTGGATGCATTTTCAAATAACTAATTAAGAAAGTAAGTGTTAAAAAGATGAGCGGAAAAAATGATAGATATTTTGAGATAGATTCTTATAAGTCTGCTGATGTTGTTCTAGCTATTACAGAACGTCGGGGGACTGAGCATAGGAGCTTCCGTCTTCAGAAGCGCTATGAGCAGGACGGGCAGGAGAAGCATACAGCTTATCTCAGCCATCGTCATGTCCCCCACGTTGTTTCTCTTGTTCTTGAATATCTAAGAGAACACGGAGATCATAATAGACTTCTGGTCCTCAAGCAAATCAAGGCAGATGTATCTGCTCTTATTTCAAAATTCGAGATAGATATAGCGCGAGACCAGCAAGAAGAACGATAACAAAAGCTCCTGCTACGCTTGTATAGGTGCTTTTGTCTAAATATGGTTGGGGGTCAACTGCAATTCCATTCTTTTTGATTTGGAAATGCAGATGATTGGGGTCCGTGTCTATGGGATTGTTGGAAATCAAGCCAACAACTTGGCCGGCTTTCACTTGCTGACCTTTTTGCATCTTGAGATTTTCAAGATGCATATATTGGGACTCAAGTCCTCCTCCGTGGTCTATTCTGACATATCCGCCTGTTCCAATGTACTTGGCGTCTTGAACGACGCCAGAGGCGAAGGCAAGCGCTGGAATTCCAAAGGGCATATAGTAACGCCGGGCGTATTGGGGAAACTTATTTTCTCCTTGAGGTCCGCCGTCCTCTGGCAGGCGCTTGTACATAATATCTGCCCCGATATGGTCAGGGCGATCTTCGGAGCGAAATCTAGAGCTAACGACAGGAATACGGCCATTTAGTGTAGGTACAGGAAATACATACATGTGGTTGCCCCTATAGTAGAAATAAAAAAAGCCCATAAAGGGCTTCTGAAAGAGTTGGAAAGAAGGTGAAAAAAGGAAGAGTTAGTTTTTTTGCAACTCTCGCTTACCACTGATGTTGTTTTCGGTAGAGGGAGTGATGCGAGAGCGCTCTTTCATCATGAGATTGAACTGCTTCCTGTTCTCCTTGGAAGCGGTGGGCGAGGACTTGGTAGTAATAACCCACGTCTGATCGCACGCCTCAAAAGGAAGCCCTAGGCGGGCCATTCGATTACAAATATCGGTATGGACCTGATCTCCTGTCTCATCGTAAGCAGTATCGTAACCATCGACTTCCAGAAAGCTGCGGAGAGGCGCCCCGTAGCAGGCGGGTGAAATGGAACTAGGAGAAGCAGCGCGCCTGGTAAGAGGTCCGCCTCCATGTTTTATTTCACCGAGGCGGGTGACCATAACAGACTTGGCTAATACGTTACACTTGAAGGCAGCAATTCCTGCTGCAACAGTTAGCCAAAGAGACTCCAGCCATAGATTGCAGGTAATACTATCTTCCTGCAGATAAACGACATAATCAAAAGAAACTTGAGTAAGAGCTTCGGTAAGAGCCTGAGCTGTGGAGTCCGGGCTTTTGGCAATATGCACTATCGGGAAACGATTTTCCGTCAGCGTAAATAGAGCAGGCGGCTTCGCTTCTGCGGACACCACAATCCATTCGATCGGGCATTTAGGCTGCTTAGCAGCGTTGAAGCGTAAAGCGAGCGCCATGCGCTCAAGTTTGGTGTTGTCAGTGGACGTTGTTATAATTGAAAGCATTTTGTTTCCAGTGAAAACTTTTGATTAACCCCAAATAGTTTGGTAAGAAGCGTCTAATGCGTTTGCTTGTGCACCAGAAATAGTTCCTGAATTCTCAGCAAAGATAGCAGATTCTAATATTCTTGTCATTATAAAAATAGTATTTTGTAAATCTTGTTCGTTACCTGTTCCAGAGATCATTTGTTGGTAAAATAAACTCGGATCAAGCCAATCAGATATTTTAATTGTCGTTATGCCATTAAACCGCAAAGTAACAGGAAACGCCGTATTCCAGGTAGAAAAAGTTGAGGATAATAATCCTAAATTGAATTTAATGATTATGTCTGAAGCTAAGCCGTTTAGACTAGATTGCAGGGCCATATTTAACTATCCTCATCGCTAGTAATCTCTTTAAGATTGAGAGAATCTAGAGGGCTTCCTGCAGGAGTATCAGTAGAAATTCTGATTACAAGTAAATCCCACATACCCTCTGTATTACTGTTTATTGTACGACTACTGGTTGTCGAATTAACAATCTGTGGAGGCAAAAGCTCTGTTTGAGCGTGAAAATTGCTTCCGCCCAAAGATGTGCCGGTAAGAAGGTTTACCCCCGATGCGCTAATTACATAATTGATGTTGCCGCTGTTGGCGTTGAACATCACATTGGCGTAGCGCCTCCCGTAGTAAGGCAGAACGAACCAGGCAGACCGAATAGGTTGCCCTCCCAGAGCGGGTATATTGACTGTGGGATAGAAAAAGGTTTTATCCGTACGCTTGTTTTCATATTCAGATTGAGGGCTGAAATATTGAATGAAGTCCAGATACACCGGTTCTAAAATCAAGTTATCGCCGGCGACAAATCCAACAGGCTGATAAACACCGGTTTGAGGGATGAGTTGATTTAGAAAAATATACAGGAGGCCAGGATTGCCAGAATTATATTTTTGAGCGTTTAGTGCGTCTAGACGGCCGATGTGGGGTTTGTCCGTGCTGACTTCGATAATGTTTGAGCCGTTAGGACTTTGCTGATCGAAATATTGAATTTGAACGGAAGATAAGTCGCTGTTAGGACCTATTACAAATCCCGAACCCGAGACTTCAGATCTAAAAATGTCTCCGCTGTTTGTAATTGTTGTAAACAGACGCCAAAAAGGCAATCCTTGACGAACGGCTTCTTTTGCGGTACTCATTTAATATAACTCACAAGTCGAAGGTAAATCTCTTCAAGCCAGGGCACAGGCTCCAAAATGACT
>JAICRN010000566.1 GCA_025937335.1 Microcoleus sp. TY_ISSM_2_bin.22 | reverse complement strand
TTGCCCGCTGGATCAAGCTCAGATGTCCTGCGTGCAAAGCTCCCATCGTCGGCACCAAACCGACTGTCAAATGAGGTGCAGCAGACTTTTGTGAATTTAAGTAGCAGCGAAGTGCTGCAATGGTAGTAAACAGGCGCACCGGTAGAATCTCCTGAAGGCATTCGGCAGAAGGCAGAATTTGTTTGTCATAAATTTTTCGGCTTGACATCTGGCACCATCCTCGCTTAACAGGCATTGAAGGGCCTCTTCCACAAAGTAATGATGCAAGATGTGAGTTTTATTCTACTTTCTGCCTTCTACAGTTCGGATAACTTTTGTATTCTGCCTTAGAGTACCGTTCAGCGTTCAACTTTTGTTTGCTGCTGCGGTTCGATCACTTCGATTTCCACTCTCGCAACGCCACTGCTCATCATTCCCAGTACGCTGGCAGCGCCGGCGGACAAGTCTATGAGCCGATCGCCCACATAGGGGCCGCGGTCGTTAATGCGGACGACCACAGTGCGGCCGTTATCGAGATTTCTCACCATGACTCTAGTTCCAAAGGGCAAATGGCGGTGGGCTGCGGTCAAATCATTTTGGTTGAAACGCTCGCCGCTGGCGCTGAGGTTGCCGTCAAATCCCGGGCCGTACCAGGAAGCCCAGCCGCTGAGGCGCACTTGAACTGGGCCCATAGACAGCACGGGGGGTTTTGGTTGGGGTTGGCCTGCGACTTCTTGCAGGGGTGGGGCGTTGCCCAGAAGCCGGCGGAGGCGATTGGTTGCTTGCAGGGCGTCTCGGCTAAAGTCGCTGGTGGTGTCGGGGAGGATTGTTTCGGCGTTGATGTTTACCAAGTCCTCGCCGTTTGCCTGAATAATGTAGCGATCGCCTTTTTCCCACTTAACGGTAATGCTGTTGGGATCGATGTTGTTGCGGGCTAGCTGGTTGAGTCTTGCTGCTAAGCTTGATGCCCGCCACACTGGATCGGGTTCTTGGTTGTTGGAGTTGCTGGCAATGTTGCCGACTTTTGGATTTTCTCTCGCGCCCGCTACTTTCGACGGACTGCCAGCATCGGCTTGGCTGTCGCCCGTTTCTCCCAAAGGCGTGTTTGTTTCCGGATTCGCGTTCAGAAAGGTGATGACTGGAATGTTTCGCACGTAGACTGTCGCTGCTTGTCGCCCGCCTAAGTCGTGGGGCTGAATTTTGGCGATCGAGTCTCGGGCAATTTCAGCTCTTGCTTGATACTGATACTGTCCGACTTTTTGTGCTTCGACCCGAGTAGCGTTTAACTGCGGGGACGATTGGGTGGCAATTACTTGCTTGGAAACCTGAGAGTTTTGATTTACGACATCTGTTGCTTGTGCGTGACAAGAGGATGCCGTTCCTACTACAGGAACTAACAGGACAGCGAGTAGACCACCAACAAATTTTTCCTTCATACGTCCATTTTTGTGAATAGCCATTGCCAACCGAGATTGGAGGATTGGCCGTTTGGCGGCGGGCGTCAAGGATTTCTCTCTTGCCCTTCGCCATTCCCCCGTGAGTCAAAGCAAAGTATCGGGGTGCGTTTTTGCTTTAATGCTTCAGCCGCAAAAAAAATGGGCGGAAACTTCCCTAACACTTGACAACTCATACTCGATCCGCAATTTGTGTTTTGTTCACGAACTGCAACAGACTACCACAAACTTTTACAGTTGGGGATCGCTCACAGGACGAAATTTACCAAAAATCGAGCGAATCTTGACGGATATCGGTCTCAGATAATGCTTGAGTTCGAGTGCTTACAGCCGTTTCAGCAATTCCAGAAAAGTTTACAAAAATTTACAAAAATTTAGAGTGTTTCGTCGGCTGCCGAATGGCTAGTGTTAAAAAAGCTGTTTGTCAACTGTTATGGGCATAAACTAAAAACTGGAAATCGATGCAGGCGGACTTATGGATTATCGAGAAGCAGGTGTGGACGTTGAAGCGGGCAGAGCTTTTGTCTCGCGGATCGGGAGTATGGTCAAGAGTACGCACCGATCGGGAGTTTTGGGCGGATTCGGCGGGTTTAGCGGTTTTTTCAGCGTTCCGGAGGGTTTAAAAGAGCCGGTGATGGTTTCGGGTACTGACGGCGTTGGGACTAAGTTGAAATTGGCCCACAATCTCGATCGGCACGATACGGTAGGTATCGACTTGGTGGCGATGTGCGTCAACGACGTGCTGACATCCGGGGCCGAACCCCTCTTTTTTCTCGACTATTTAGCGACGGGAAAGTTAAATCCCGAACAATTAGCTGCGGTGGTGGCGGGGATAGCGGACGGTTGCAAGCAAGCGGGCTGTGCTTTGCTCGGAGGGGAAACGGCAGAAATGCCCGGTTTTTACCAAGCGGGAGAGTACGATTTGGCGGGGTTTTGCGTGGGAATTGTCGAAAAGAGCAAATTGTTGGACGGTTCGCGGGTGCAGGTGGGAGATGTGGCTGTGGGGCTGGCAAGTTCGGGCGTGCACAGCAACGGTTTTAGTTTGGTGAGAAAAATTGCGGGCGATTGCGGTTTTGACTGGCATTCCCAACCCGAACAGTTAGGCGGCAAAAGTTTAGGAGAAGTGCTGCTAACTCCGACTAAAATTTATGTTAAACCAGTCCTCGAAGCAATTAAAAGCGGTCTAGAAATTCACGGCATGGCTCACATTACGGGCGGCGGTTTGCCGGAAAATTTGCCCCGCTGTTTGGGAGGAAATCAATCTGTAAAAATTGACAGCAATAGCTGGCCAAATTTGCCGATTTTCCAGTGGATTGCTGAAGCCGGCCAAGTTGCCACAGCAGATATGTTCAATACTTTTAATATGGGGATTGGGTTTGTGCTGTTGGTCGCTCCCAGGGAAGTAGAACAGGCTGTTAAATGGTTTCAATCTCAGGGAATTGGTGCCTTTGCGATCGGTGAAGTGATTGACGGCAAGGGAGAATTAATAATGGGTAAGGGGTAATAGGTAATTAGTAAGAAGCAATCGCAGTATCTGAACATTGCTTCGCCCTGTGTACTCATATACATACATCATAAATCTGCGTTCATCTGCGTTGATCTGCGGTTAAAATTATACTTCTAAAAGTAACCGCAGAGGACACAGAGAAAGAAAGAGACAAAGGAATTAACAACTGATGACGGGTTGCTGCAAGTCTAAATGAAAGTGACATCTGCCACATTAATATTGCTAGCAGAAACCCCATTTAAAACAGCTATAATTTCCCCCGTCTGCACAAACTGAATTACTGTTGCACCGCTATTTTCGGTAACAGTTAATTGCTCGAATGTCAAGCCTTTATGTAGCATCAGCAAATCTTTTCCATCTTCAAAATCGGCAATAATATCGATACCAAAATTGGCCGACAGTAAAAAGCGATCGTTCCCAGCACCTCCAATTAAATTATCATCCCCCAAACCGCCCATCAGAGTATCATTACCTTTGCCACCAATCAAAGTATCATTTCCCTCGCACCCGTCTAGCAAATCATTGCCAGCACCTCCACTCAGATAATTATTGCCAGCACCTCCGCAGAGGGTATCATTACCATAATCGCCGTAGACAGAATCCTCACCTTCGCTGCCGAAGATTATATCATTTCCTCTGCCTCCAAATGCGAGATCGCTGCCTTTGCCACCGTCGATAAAATCAGCACCTTCACCGCCAAAAATTAAGTCGTCGTCTTCTTTACCATTGATTGAATCATTGCCGCGATTTCCGAAGATGATATCTTCGCCTTCACCGCCAACAATGATGTCATTGCCCTTGCCACCAAAAAGGATATCATCTCCCTTCTTGCCGTCAAGAAAATCATTGCCTCGGTTGCCGTAAAGGATGTCATTTTCTTCACCGCCGTAGAGGTTGTCATCGCCTAAATCGGCATCGAAAATATTCGGATTTTGACTGCCGTAAAAAGCATCATTTTCCGCAGTACCAAATTGAATTTCACCGCTACCATTGCCGTTGATAATATTGTCAGCTTGGCTTGGGCGATCGACTTTTGGATACTCAATAGTATTGCAAATGCAATCAGTATCACTTCCTGGTGTAACAACGGGTACTGATGGTGTTTCCGCAGGCGTGGGAGTCGGAGTTTCCGCAGGCGTGGGAGTCGGAGTTTCCGCAG
>JAICRN010000389.1 GCA_025937335.1 Microcoleus sp. TY_ISSM_2_bin.22 | reverse complement strand
CGAATTGAGTTCACAATTTGGCTCAAATACCACTCACCTACTTGTTCAAAAGTAATAAGTTGCCCGTCAAGTTCTGGCAGAAAACCCTGAACAGAAGTGCCAATTCCCCGCTTAAAATTGCGAAAAAACCGAGAATCTCCACTCAAATCAAGGCCTTTGTCGCGGACTTGCTGACCGAGTATGACTTTACTTTGAGCAGCGTCCTCAACGTAGAGCAAACTGGGAATTAGGGGCGGATTTTGAGCCGAGATTGCCGACAATCCCGGTAATTTCAAAGTTTCGGGCTGCTGGAGGGCTTGATTCCAGCGAGCGACGACTGTGTTGCTAGTTCCAAAATCAATTGCGATCGTCATTCAGCCAAAATACACAGCTACTAGGGATTAGATTATATTATGGTATTTTGAGCCGCCAATGCAAACAAATCATCAAATTGTTCTTGAATAAAGACTTTGTTGCAACCAAAACTGCTTTAGCGGCGGAGTCTTCAATTTTGTGCAATTGCATATTTTTCGATGCCACAAAGGCACGCCACTTTTATAAGCGGCACAAATCTCATACCATTTTATATTTTAGATTAAATAATTGGGAATAACTGACTGGATATGGGTTTGGCTATTGCCTACAGTTGCATTGTTTTTTGCAAGTGGTATCGCCTGTCCGCAGCGGCTAAGCTTTTACCTTTGATATTAATCCAATTTTGTAATGAAGCGTGAAAAATGTTGGACATGGGCGATCGCAAAAAAGCACTATTGGCTCTAACACTGCTTGTCCCTGCTGCTAGTATCGGTATCATAGCAGGCTTGTATATTGCCCCGGGAGGCTGGGGACAAACACTGTCAGTCTTGTGTCAAGTTTGGTTGCTGGTTTTTCCGATCGCGTGGTCTGTTTTTGTCGATCGCAAAAAGCTGCGTTTATCCCTGCCCAAGCGCCAAGAATTGCTGGCTGGATCTATTTGGGGAATATTCATGTTAGCGGTAATTCTGGGTATCTATAGCCTTTTTGGCCAGCACTGGATCGATCCTGTAGTTGCCAAAGAAAAATCGTACCAATTAGGTATTACCAGCCCTACTATTTACTTGATTGTAGAAGCATATTTTGTGTTAGTTAACTCGCTGATTGAAGAATTTACTTGGCGGTGGTTTGTCTGCAAGAAATGCCAGATTCTCATACCGGGAACAAAAGCAATATTTCTGAGTTCGCTATTTTTCACCCTCCACCACATTTTTGTAATAGCAGCTTACAGCAACTGGCAGGCTGTTCTCTTAGGTTCCTTAGCTGTCTTTGCCGCCGGGATAATTTGGTCTCAGTCTTATCTGACTTACCGTTCGCTGTGGTCGAGTTATCTCAGCCACGCGATCGCAGATTTTGCCCTGGCAAGTATTGGTTGGCAAATCCTCTTTAACTAGCTGCTTTTTCAGCGACTATTGCCGGCAATTCTACAGTAAAAATTGACCCTTTTCCCAACTCGCTCTCCAGACTAATATCTCCCCCCATCATCTGACAGAACTTCTTGGCGATTGCCAGTCCCAAACCCGTACCGCCGTATCGGCGAGTAGTAGACTCGTCCGCTTGGGTAAAAGCTTGAAATACTCTCTCAATTTGCTCTGGGTTCATTCCAATTCCCGTATCGCTGACTGTGAAACTAATCCATTCTTCAGCAGCCGGAATATCCGATTCTAATTCTTTCTCGCTTTTGCTTATTTCCCGCTTCGATTCTACACCTAAAACATCCGATTTTACTTCCTCTTCTCCTAGAAAACTAAATTTTTCTTCATGCTTTTCTCTTTCTTCTTCCTGCTTTCTTCTAAATCGCCTTACTTCTAAAGTAATTTCACCAGCTTCGGTAAATTTGCTGGCATTGCTTAGCAGGTTTAACAAACACTGATAAATTTTAGTAACATCAGTATAAACCGTGCCGATATCTGGCGGACAATTTACGCTCAAAACATTGCTATTTTTATCAACTAAAGGTTTAATAGTATTAGCGACATCGTGAACTATTGCCGAAATATCGCATTTTTCTAAGTATAATTCTATGCGACCCGCTTCTATTTTAGAAATGTCTAAAATATCATTAATGAGAGATAGTAAATGTTTGCTTGCATTATTAATTCTTTGCAAATCCGGGACTAATTCTTCACAATTCAGCTCGCAGGCTTCGTCTTCTAAGATTTCGCTGTAGCCCATAATCGCATTCAGAGGCGTGCGGAGTTCGTGGCTCATATTTGCCATAAATAAGCTTTTTGCCTTGCTAGCTTTTTCAGCTTCCGTGCGAGCTTTGTCTGCTTCCTGATTTTTTGCTTCCAAGCTAGCAAATAACTTTTGCAACTGCACAGCCATGTGATTGAAAGCTTTGGCTAAAGTTCCCAATTCATCTTGGCGATCGATATTTACTCTCTGATTCCAGTCGCCGTTAGACAACTGTGCTGCTGCAACAGTCAAGTCGCCGATCGGTCGAACCAAACGGCTGGTTAATATCCACGTCAAACCGCCGACTCCCAAGACTGCAATAGTGGCAATAGTAATTGCAAACTGCCAAAATAACTCTTCTTTTTCTAAAACCTCGGCTTCTTCCTGCAAAATAATTACGCCCCAACCACTGTCTAATTGGTTTAGACATGAAAGCCATTTCACTCCTCGGTCGTCGGCGAAATAAAATGCACCTCTTTTGCCTGCTAACAAGGTTTTGACTGGCGGATAGTTGCTGAGGTTTATTAGTTGCTTTTTTGCAAAATATTTCTCGTCGGGATGAGCGATTAATTGACCTTTGTTGTCCACCAAAAAAGCGAAGCCAGTTTTCCCGATCCGGACTGTTCCGATCGCTCTAGCGAGGTCGCTTAATAATATACCTATAATAGCTACTCCTTTAATTTTTCCCAGTTGGTCGGCAGATTTATCGGTTGAATTTAATTGAGGTGTTTGAGAAAATTTTTGTTGAAAATTAGTTGCTAGTTCGAGAAGCTGCTTGGTTGTAGAATCGAGGCTGCCACCTGCCGACAAGCCTGAATATTTTTTTTGAAATTGAGCCACGGCATCGGCGGTGGCGTTTCCGTAAAGTCCGGTAATTTCGTTTTTGTAATAGCCGAGTTGTTTGAGTTGCTGCTGCAATTCGCTGACTGAATTTCCTCGATCGCCCAAAGTTAAACTAGCAAATTCCCGAATGGGTGTTGAGAAAATAACTGCGGGTTTCCCAGTTAAGCGAGATATCAAAGCTTCGCGGGTAATTTCAGTGCCAGCAACTGCACTTTTAAACCAATAGCGATCGCTGCGGTTGATGCGATCGGGCGGCGTGCCGCTGCCGCGGGCCACAACGTACCCTTCTAAATTGTAAGCTTCGGCAATGTATATGTGGCTGTAGCTGCGGTTGATGCCAACTAGCAGCGGCAACTGTTTGCTGGCATTCATGCTGACGGTACTGGGATTTTGACTGATGCTGCGCAAAACTCGAATGTTCATTTGTTCCCACCTCGATATGCTTTCAGTTAAGACATCGGCTTTTAATTCTAGGTTTTGTTTCGCTTGCGATCGAATAATATTAGCTGCGTGAAAACTGGCAAACCATATCGCTGCAAGCATCGGCGGCACAACCCCCAAGAGCACGCCGATTGTCATCCGGAATCGCAAACTTAGGAAGAATGATTCTTTCATAACAGGAAATTTTTTGTAAGTGAGGTAGTTTGATACATACCGCTAAGCTGCTGCTAATGCTGATTGAGTCAAGGTTGGCACGATATATGCTACTTTGCCCTGAGTATTTATTTTATCTTTATACGGTCATTTGATAAGTTGCTGAACTTTTTTTCCGCTAATTACTTAGACAAGACTTGCGCAGGGACGCTACATATACTCGACCGAGAAGTGGCAGTCGCTTTTTGAGACTCTTTCATGCGATCGCCTTTTATTAACAAATTTAAAACAGAGCCAGCTAATTAAATTTATAGCAGTGAAACTCTATTGTCTGTAGTGCGATTGGGAAAGCTACTTTTTTAAAGAGTCCCGGAGGCATCAAGCGGGTTTTTTCACGAAAATACGACAAGTGAGGGCGAGGGATATTGGTTGAAAAACCCGGTTTCTTCCCTCATTCGCGCGCCTCCAGGACGGTCATTCGCGCGATCGTCGCCTGTCTCCGAGCGCCCCCGTGCCGGTATTTGAAAAAACCATCATCTGTGAATCCTGATAAATACGATATTTTGTCCAGCAATACCTACAGGACATTTACCAAAAAGTCAAAGTCGCCGATGCGGTGTTTAGATCTGTGGGGGCGATCGGGAAATCAAGATTCTCAAAGTAAGAATTTCCTGTTTAATGCAGTATAAAATTTTGCCAAAGGCGATGTCAATCTACTGAGTATTGTTGCCAATGCTACCGGGCATCCCCACAGTAAAGGTCGGGTGCTTTTCGGTTTCCCGTACATCGCTGTCTGTAGGATAGGCAAGTGCTGTCAAGTTAAACATGAAGTGTTGTCTAGCTTGGTGTTTCGCGGGAAAAAAGTTGCTTTTTGATGAGGAATCTGTCTTCAGGAGGAACTTTCGCTCATTTAAAAATTATCCCTAGAGCACTGTTGGGCTATCGCCTCTGTCGTTATTATCGATTCAATGACAGCGAATTTGTGGCATATCGATACAGGGGTGTTGCGAACAGTCGCTAAGTTTGATTATATTTACACACTAGGAAAGCGGTATTAATATTCACCCGCCCCTCTTTCCTGCCCGACTCTCAAACGAGCGCTCATCAAAGCGCCGAAAGCGAGTCGGAGTCTTCAGCGGGACTTAAAAATGAAAATCACGTTTGTTCTTCCTACTCTGTGTCTGACTGGTGGAATACGAGTAGTATCTATTTTCGCAGAACGTTTGAGAAAGCGAGGACACTCCGTGTTCGTCATCTCTGTACCCCACCCCCAACCGAGTATGCGCCAGCAAGTCAAGTCGCTGCTGCGGGGACGGGGTTGGATTTCTCCACCTGAAAACGAACCCTCATTTTTCGATAACTTAGGTGTAGAACAAAAAATTACCGATCGCTGTCGCCCGGTAGAGGACAAAGATGTACCTGACGCTGACGTAGTAGTAGCTACCTGGTGGGAAACCGCCGAGTGGGTAGCAAAACTTTCTCCCAGCAAAGGAGCAAAAGCTTATTTCATCCAGCACCACGAAGTTTTTGACTATCTACCTCAAGGTAGAGTAGAAGCAACCTGGATGCTGCCGATGCACAAAATTACGATTTCTCAGTGGTTAGTTGACCTAGCTCGGACTAAATACGGCGATCGCAAAGTTTCCATAGCCCCTCCGAGCGTGGACACCCAGCAATTTTACGCCCCTCCTCGCAACAAACAATCGGTTCCTACAATTGGAATAATGTACTCTACAATCTACTGGAAAGGAACCGACATCGCCCTCCAAGCTTTTTCCCTAGCTGCTGAAAAAATTCCCAACCTGCGTCTGGTTGCCTTCGGTGTAGATGCCCCATCCTCGGAATTGCCCCTGCCGGCCAATGCCGAGTATGTAGTTCAACCCGACCAAGACAAACTCAAAGACTCTTATAGCAAATGCGATGCCTGGCTGCTGGCGAGCCGCTCAGAAGGCTTCGGCTTGCCAATTATCGAAGCGATGGCGTGCCGCACTCCCGTCATCAGTACCCCAGCAGGCGCTGCTCCTGAAATTTTGAGCGGCGGTACTGGCATACTTGTAAGACCAGAAGATCCCCAAGAAATGGCAAAAGCCATAGAGT
>JAICRN010000062.1 GCA_025937335.1 Microcoleus sp. TY_ISSM_2_bin.22 | reverse complement strand
GTCAATCGATCTGCCGGGGCACTGCTCGATCGCACTCCAGGGGATTTGATTGGCAAAAATTTATGGGAAGAATATCCAGGACTGATTGGCAATGAGTTGCAACAGATTCACTGGGACGCCATGCGCGATCGTGTGGCTGGGTCACTGACGGCGTTTTATCCCGACCACGATCGCTGGTACGAAGTTCGCACCTACCCCGCTCCAAACGGTATCACCGTTTATTTCAAGAATGTTACCGAGCAGATTCAAACTGCCGCAACTCTGCGTCAATCCGAAGAACGCTACCGGACGCTGTTTGAGTCGATCGACGAAGGCTTCTGCATTATTGAAGTGCTATTTGACGAAAATGATACGCCGATCGACTACCGCTTCTTAGAAATCAATCCCACCTTCGAGCAGCAAACAGGACTTCAACAAGCAGTCGGTAAAACAGCGCGTCAGTTAGTTCCAGATTTAGAAGACCATTGGATTCAGATTTACGGTCAAGTTGCCATAACGGGTGAACCGACTCGCTTTGAAAATGGCTCTGAACCAATGAACCGATGGTTCGATGTCTATGCCTGTCGTATGGGTGAGCCAGAGGCGCGAAAAGTCGCTGTTGTCTTCAAAGATATTAGCGAGCGCAAACGGGCAGAAGAAATTTTGCGGCGAAACGCTGAATTTAATGCTTTCCGTGTCTCTCTCGCCGACGCAATCCGCCCCCTTGCCGATCCAGCAGAGATTCAGGCTACAGCCAGCCGCGTGCTGGGCGAATATCTCGGCGCGAACAGGGTAGCGTACTTCGAGGTTCGCGGCGCTGATTACGTCGTCGAGTGCGATTACGTCAATGGAGCTGAACCACTCGCTGGCGGTTACTCGGTGGATTCGTTCGGCGACAAGCTGCTCGCGGCTTACCGCAGTGGTCGCGCCGTGTCCGCGTCCGATGTGGAAGCCGATCTCAACCTATCCCCAGATCAGCGATCGGCTTACGCCGCGATCCAGATCGGTGCCTACATCGGCATACCCCTGATCAAGGAGGGCGAGTTTGTAGCTGGGCTGGCAGTCCACACATCAGGCCCGCGAGCTTGGACACCAGAGGAGGTTTCCCTAGCGGAAGAAGTAGCCGAGCGCACTTGGGCGGCAGTCGAACGCGCCCGCGCCGAAGCAGCCTTGCGAGAGAGTGAAGAGCTAAAGCAACGCATACTGCAAAGCAGCCAAGATTGCATTAAAGTCTTAACGCTCGATAGCGAAATCGTCTATATCAGCACAGGCGGGCTGTGCCTGTTGGAAATCGACGATCCAACGCTCGTTCTGAACGCCTGCTGGCTTGACTTCTGGCAAGGCGAAGATTGTGAAAATGCCAAGACAGCGATCGCGGCTGCCAAAGCAGGCAATACAGGTCAGTTGCAAGGCTATCTTCCCACTTACAAAGGCACACCGAAGTGGTGGGACATCATGATCACACCCGTGCGGAATACCGCTGGACAAGTGACCCAACTTCTAGCAATTTCCCGTGATATCACGAAGCAAAAGCAAGCTGAAACTGAACTGGAACGAATGCTGGCGCAAGAGCAAGTTGCACGAGAGGCGGCCGATCGCGCCAACCGGATCAAAGATGAGTTTTTGGCGGTGCTCTCCCATGAATTGCGATCGCCGCTCAACCCGATTCTCGGCTGGTCTAAGCTATTGCAGCAGGGAAAATTAGATGCCGCCAAAACCACAATTGCATTAGAGACAATCGAGCGTAACGCCCGACTCCAAGTGCAACTGATTGACGATCTGCTCGACATCTCCCGGATTTTGCGCGGTAAACTTAGTTTAACCGTCATACCTGTCGATCTCGGCGCCGTCATTTCTGAAGCTCTGGAAACGGTTCGCTTAGCAGCAGAAGCGAAAGCCATTCAAATTTACACAACGATTTTACCCAGTGTTGGCATCGTAATCGGCGATGCTGGGCGGTTGCAGCAGGTGGTCTGGAATCTGTTGTCTAA
Source organism: Microcoleus sp. TY_ISSM_2_bin.22 (assembly GCA_025937335.1). Classification (GTDB taxonomy): domain Bacteria; phylum Cyanobacteriota; class Cyanobacteriia; order Cyanobacteriales; family Microcoleaceae; genus Microcoleus. Next base: position 12,066 of record JAICRN010000062.1, on the reverse strand, counting down.
CGCGGTCAAATTCACACCTCAGCGGGGACAAGTCTCCATCACTCTAGCTTTGGATCAAACCCACGCTCAAATTCAAGTTAGCGATACTGGAAAAGGGATTCGCTCTGATTTCCTGCCCTATGTCTTCGAGCATTTCCGTCAAGAAGATGGAGCCACCACCCGCAAGTTTGGTGGCTTGGGATTAGGACTGGCGATCGTGCGGCAAATTGTAGAGCTGCATGGGGGAACAGTCGCGGTTGATAGCCCTGGTGAAGGACAAGGAGCTACATTTACTGTTCGCATTCCGCTTGCAGCTCGATCTCATGAATTGCCAGCGATCGAGCAGCCATCGGACTCAACCGGAGATTTAAGCGGCATTCATGTCTTAGTTGTCGATGATGAGGCAGACTCACGCGAGTTTGTGGCGTTTGTTTTAGAACAAGCGGGGGCGACCGTCACCGCCATCGTCTCTGGAACTGAGGCACTACAAGCTTTCTCTCAAGCAGTTCCAGACATTATTGTGAGTGACATTGGGATGCCGGAAATGGATGGCTATATGCTGCTGCGTCACATTCGTAGCCTGCCGCTAGAACAAGGCGGACAAATTCCCGCGATCGCCCTGACTGCCTATGCTGGAGAGATGGATATACAGCAAGCGATAGCAGCAGGCTTTCAACGTCACCTTGCCAAACCTGTTAACCCCGAGGCAGTCGTCGCGATCGTCACCAAATTAGTATCATCAGGCTAAATCAGGCAAACTAAACGCCACCTGGCTCTCAAATCTTGCCTAATTAACCCTCTGATGTGACTAAGCGGTAGAGGAAAAATAGAAATCAGGGTGAGACAGGAATATAAAAATTGAGGAAGTAAGCCTATCAACGATAGATTGAAGTTTAGCAAACCCTAAAGATAATTGAGGAATAGGAAAGACTGTAAGCCAAGGCTGAATTAAGTTAAATAGGGTAAAAGGTTGAAGTGTGATACGAAGATTGTTCAAAATATTCTTCCACCCCTTACCATTATCCCAGCAGGGATGAGAAGCGAATAAGAATTGAGAATCTGATGTCTAGGGCCGCATTTGTTCTGAATGAAGACTAACCATGAGGTACTGGAGTTTAGACTAAACTCCAGTTCCGATGGAGACCAAATTATCTGTACAACTTACATGACCAGAGTATAGGGCCAAAATACGCGAATGCGACCTTACGCAAGCACGACTTCATCGCCACACACATCGCGTATTCTCTAGGAGCGAGAGTTGCTCAAACATTCAATGAGGTTAGTAATTTATTATCTTCAGTTTTGCGATGTTCCGGTTCCCCCTATGCAGGGTATCATTTAACTCGCGCTCAAACGAGGCAAATCGGGTAGCCAAAACATCCCTGCAAGCGCACTTATCATATCTCAATTCAGCAACGCCAGAAATATTTCAAAGTGCAAGCGAGACAAACTTCTTTCCCTCTCACTTAGTACCAAACCGCACTGCTGTCGGTCGCAGCCGATGCGAATTGTACTTCGGCGGTTTGTGTGGCTTGTTCAGAAGTGAAGGTTTGGGAGCGCTCCTGATTGCCTTCGATCCGTTCCCAAGTTAATTTATACATAGTTCCCCAAAAATCACATCCGACCTTGCACTCGGCATATTATACTGCTGAGTGCCTCGCATTTAGTCTAAGATTAATAAAAAAATGTAAAAATATAATTAGATTAGTTTTTCTGCCGAATGTCGAATCACGAATGCCAAATGACGAATGCTTGAGTCATTGAATCTAAAACCTAAAATCTAAAACAGTGCAGCCATGTCCCAAAAAAACGAAACCGCTGTTCTCGTATTATCGCTCCTAATTACGATCGGGCTAGCCGGTGCAGGTATTTGGTGGCTGACAAGCCGCGGCGGCATCAATCTCGGAGGTTTATCACCCCAAAATCAGACATTTCCCAAGTCTCAGACGGGGAATTTCCCCCAGTCAGAGCAGCCAATTCAGCAGCGTCTGAGTGTCGGACAAAAACTGTTAATTTCAGAGCAAGCAACAACAACCAAACAAGCAGCGGTACAGGCGATCGCATCTGGCAACTATAACGCAGCTATTTCTGACTTACAAGCTTCCCTGAAAACCAATCGCAACGATCCAGAAGCCCTAATTTACCTCAACAACGCCCGCATCGGCGATCGAAAATCCTACACAATTGCTGTCGCAGTTCCCATTGGTGGCGATATCAATGCTGCTCTAGAAATTCTGCGGGGCGTTGCTCAAGCTCAAAATGAAATCAACCAAAGTGGCGGCATTAGCGGTACTCCATTAAAAGTGCTAATTACTAACGATGACAACAACCCTGAAATCGCCGCACAAATTGCCACTGCTTTAGCAAACAATTCGGAAATTTTAGGAGTAATCGGGCATTTTGGTTCAGATACAACGCTAGCAGCCAGCAAGATTTACCAGCAAAAACAATTAGTAGCAATTTCTCCGACAAGTACGTCTGTGCAGCTTTCAGGAGTTGGCAGCAATGTCTTTCGGACAGTGCCGAGCGATCGGTTTGCGGCTAATGCTCTTTCCCGCTATATACTGGGAAAATTGCAAAAGCAAAAAGCTGCTGTATTTTTCAATTCAGCCAGCAGTTACAGCAAATCTTTAAAAGATGAATTCACTACGGCTCTTTACGGAGATGGAGGACAAATAGTAGGCGAATTTGACTTTGCTAAGGGCAATTTTAATGCTGCCGAGAGCGTTAAAAGTGCGATCGCCCAAGGAGCAGAAGTCATTATGTTAGCATCCAATTCAGCCACGATAGACCAAGCTTTGCAAGTAGTACAAGTAAACGCCAAACGGCTGCCATTACTAGCAGGAGACGGGGCTTATACTGCTAAAACACTGCAAATCGGTGGCGCAGGAGCAACAGATATGGTGCTGGCTGTTCCTTGGCACATTCTCGCAGATCCGCAGTCAAACTTTCCCCAAACATCCAAACAACTTTGGGATGCTGAAGTAAGTTGGCGCACAGCTTTAGCCTATGACGCGGCGATCGCGTTAATTGCCGGTTTAGGGCGCAATCCGACTCGCACAGGTATTCAACAAGCTTTATCGGCGTCAGATTTTTCGGCAAAAGGAGCATCAGGCCCGATTCGGTTTTTACCTTCGGGCGATCGCAATCGAGCAGTTCAATTAGTAACTGTTAAACCCGGAAATCGCACCAGTTACGGTTACGATTTTGTGCCGATATCCGGTTTGTAAACTATTGGCGATCGCAAAATCTAGGTTATTATATTTAGTCGTAAATTCTAGGGCTGGTCAAGCAACAATGCTTACAATATGAGTAGCTACATCAAATCCAATTGCACCGGAATTAATATTACCCCCAATCCGGACATGGCAGTATCGTTTCCCTACAATTAACCTGGTGATAGTTACATCTCTCATTAAGTTTTTGTGATTATTTGAGCGTAGGGAAACGGCAATGCCGTTTCCTCCGTTACCTATCATCTCTCGTCCAACCAAAGTTGATATTATCGCCAACTATAAAGCTTGTATTGATGATAGATAATGTGAACAAAAGGTTATTGTTCAATGGCTAGAAATCAAAATCGGCAATACATTCGTCATCTTATTTCATAACGGCAAAAGCGCATTTAGATACAACGCAATACGCAAGAATATGACGTGCAAACGATTTTGGATACTGAGCAAGATCGTTACCCATTTTCTGTCATTAAGTGGCAGAATAAAATAAAAATTCACTCTCCTTAATCAAGTAGTGGGTGATGAAGTCCGGGAGCTGACGGCTGTATTAGACTTAGTATAGAGAGCGATCGTCATGTAAGCACTACATTGGTAACAGAGAATGAGTTGATTGCTAGATTGTGTCCATTCTAATAACCTCACAAAAATTAACTACTTTTATGGAGGTCTTATAAGCCTTGACAACAGCTATATCTTATAGATGGGTGCGTGCAATATCAGCCCACAGTGACGTGTGTGCTGCGGATAAAGCTAGTTTGAGCTTGAAATTTTTTTAAGTTCCGTTAATTATAGTTCCCTGAAAAAAAATATTTCTGCATCACTGGCGAGCTAAAATTAAAATAAACTAGGGGTGAGAGATTTCCACTTACCCCTGCCATTTCTTGTCCTGTTTTTAACAACCAGTTTTAGTAATAAACCGCCACCAAAGAGCGGAAATTGCTCCTAAAAATACTTGTCGATTTTGAGGGTCAAAATCATGAATGTTCCCAGCAAATGACCGGCGCTCATGCAAGCCAGAAATGCCGGTACGCTAACATTGTTGAACAAAGACGGGAAGGGCAAAGGCGTTTTCGGCCCGACGTGGGGATGCCAAATTCGGCGGCTGAGAACTAGCAATGCCAAGATATTGCAAACAAACATCACCAGAGGTTTTTGCCAATTTTCTGATGCTGTGTCAGCTAGATTCGATTCTATTACTGCCAGTAAATTTGAGTTAATCATCGTGGATGCTCCTATTTTTCATAAACTATCCGAAATGCTAGATGAGATTTACGATCAAAAACCCAGCAGGGGCGATTGCCTTTACGCCATAAATATCTGTTGCTATTAATATTCATCGCGCCAGCAACAGCGCCCCCACCCGGAGTCATTGAATCACAGCACGAAGTCTTTTAATGCCCTTCAAAAGTAACGAAAGATACAAAAGGACGAAACTATACTCGCTACCATTTGTTACTTTTAGCCTGTCTAGCAGTGGCGGCATTTTCTCACATTGCCAGACAGGAAAAACAGCTACTCATTAGTGAGCAATGTAGGTAGGCAGAAAGTGAAGTATGTCACGAAGAACGCTAAATCCAGCCGCGTCCCAAAGCAAATAAGCTAAGAAACCGATCATCGCTAAGCGACCGTTCCAAAGTTCTGCTTGCGGGTTGAAGCCAAACAGAAAGGCATTCCGATCTTTGCCGTTGTAGGCATTAGCCGTAGGAGGCAAGTTAGTAGGACGAGTTTCCATGTTTTTACATTCCTTAACAATGTTTCGCTTATCATCGTAGCGACCTAATTTCTGCTTTGCTATCTGCCTCTAGGCTCAAGATATACACAAGTCTAAAGGAGGAGTTTGAGACAAAAAAATATGTGTTAAGTTTTATTTATCCAAATGATTTAAGCGAGCGCTTGTATCTATAGATACTGAATACAACCGCAAGTTTAGAGGGCAGCAGTGAAATGTCCGATCGCCCCGTAGTTACAAACAAGGGCGCTGGTGACTCGACAATACTGAATCCGCGCTCTGCTAGAAACAAGAAAATTTAGTAAATTTCAACTTAAAACCCGAACACGATCGCGCTGGAGTTAATTAAAATAGGAGATAAACAGATCGATCGGGAGAAACAGTTATCGAAACCATCTACGGCAATCTTCAAGGTTTAAAGTCCAGCCAGCTCAAGCAACTCGAAAAGCTGTACCACCAGCGATTACCGGGCGATCGCATCACCACTGCAGAATTCGCCCAGCGCGTCGCCGCCATCAGCACGGAAATAGACAAACCAATCTGCACCTACATCAACCGTCGCGGACAAGTAATTCGCGTCGGCGTGGGTACACCCCGCCAAACGCAGATTGCGCCCTTAGAATTGCCCCGCTACGGCGGAGGTCGCCTCAGCGGCATTCGCTGCATTGCCACCCACCTGAAGCCAGAAACCCCAAGCGAAGCAGCTCTCACAGCAATGGCAATTCAGCGCCTGGACGCCCTCGTTTGGCTGACACTGACCGGCGGAGGATTTCAGCGCCGCGGTGGCGGTGGGACTGGTTACATCCAAGAAACTTATCTCGCTCACCTGATACCTCAGGGAGACCAGCCAAATTTTGAGTTCTCTGTTTTGAGCGCTCAGTTAGAACCAGATGCAACTGATGAAATAGAAGAGCCTTCAATTCAAAAGTCACTAATTGAAACTCCACACTTTCCTTGGAAAATATCAGAACCGCTGAATTTGGACGAACTCGCCGACCAAGACTTTCTGGATTTGGTGGAAGGACTCGAAGCAGAGTTTGAAGCAGAGTTTGTCGCTAAGCAGGTCGATGCAGACCAAGACAAAGTGCTGTTGGTAGGTGTAATGACTCAGCACATGACTCAGTTGGAGTTTGAGGACGGGCTCGCAGAAATCACGCGGCTGGTTGAAAGCGCCGGGGGTCAGGTGCTGCAAACAGTGCGCCAAAAACGATCGCGCCCCCATCCGCAGACAGTGGTCGGCGAAGGCAAAGTTCAGGAAATTTCCCTTACCGCTCAGACGATTAGCGCTAACCTCGTTGTATTCGATCGCGACCTGGCCCCCGCACAAATACGGAACTTGGAAACTCAGATAGGTATCCCCGTAGTCGATCGAACAGAGGTAATTCTCGACATCTTTGCCCAAAGAGCTCGATCGAGCGAGGGTAAATTGCAAGTCGAACTCGCTCAGCTACAGTACGCCCTGCCCCGGCTCAGAGGTCGCGGTCAGGCAATGTCGAGACAGGGCGGCGGCATCGGTACTAGAGGCCCGGGGGAAACCAAACTAGAAACCGAACGGCGGACGATCGCCAAACGCATTTCTCGATTGCAGCAAGAAGTAAATCAACTGCTGGCCCACCGCTTCCGGCTGCGGCAGAACCGGCATCATCACGAGGTACCCTCAGTGGCGATCGTCGGCTACACCACCGCCGGTAAATCGACTCTGCTTAACCTGCTCACCAATTCCGAGGTCTACGCCGCCGACCAGTTATTTGCCACCCTCGACCCCACAACCCGACGGTTGACCATTCCCAGCACTGTCGCTGGGGAATCCTTGTCGATCGTCCTCACAGATACAGTGGGCTTTATTCGCGAACTGCCCCCCGCCTTGATCGACGCTTTTCGGGCTACTCTGGAAGAAGTCACTGACGCCGATGCTTTGCTGCACCTCGTCGATCTTTCCCATCCCGCGTGGCAGAGCCAAATTCGATCGGTCATGAATATTTTGACAGATATGCCCGTAACTCCCGGGCCAGCCCTTGTAGTTTTTAACAAAATCGATGCCGTAGATGGAGAGACTCTCGCCCTTGCCCGAGAAGAATTTCCTCAAGCAGTATTTATTTCGGCCGCCAAAGGTCTCGGGATGGAAACTCTCCGCGACAGACTAGCTCAGCTCATTCAATACGCCCTCTACCCTCGGTAAATACTTAAATATTACTTTTAAGTAGTTGACATTCCGGAATACACGTACATATACTGAGGACAGATATCGTCGAACCATGAGATGATCGAATAGTAGTCAGATTGTGCATTGCGTAAAGTACAATACAGCAGAGCTAGTTTGCGAGCCGTTAAATAATTAATTTCAGGAGGCGGCGGTCTAGGTAAAAACACTCTTTGTTAATGGCTGTAACGGCTCTTAGTTGAGAGGTGCAAAAAGATGTTGCTTCACTGCGTGCAAACCACTAATCAGTGCCAACCACGCTAGGCGGGGCTAAGGTGAAAGAGAATAGTATGACTAAAGTGTTTGGGCCATCGCCTCAAGCGCTATACTATCTTTTACAGATGCCCGCGAGAGAAAACATCGATTTATTCTAAGATATCTAGAATCCTTGCCCGTCGTGCAGCGCTAATCTCTAGCACTCTTTCTATTTTCCGATTTTACCAATATTTAACTAAATAGTTATGTTTACGCCACTGGCAAAACTAGCAATTGGACTCTCTGCCACAATGGCAACAGCGTTCTACTATCTAGCTGCCGCCCCTCCGGCTTCAGCAGCCATAGATGTGTGCGGGCCCGGAAACTTTTCAGATGAGTGCGTGAAGGCTCAGCAATCAACATCGACCTCATCATCAACATCCCTGCGAGACGCGGTACCGGAACCGCAGGTAGCCGAACCAGACCCGGTACCAGAACCGCAGGTAGTCGAACCGCAGGTAGCCGAACCAGACCCGGTAACGGAACCGCAGGTAGTCGAACCGGAACTGGCTTTGCCAGATCCCGTACCGCAAGAACAATTCCCCCCGGCAGTCGTCCCCTTATTACTAGCGCCGACACCAGAGCCAGTAGTGCCGACACCAGAGCCAGTAGCGCCGACGCCGCCGGCAGTCGAATCGCCACTGACCGCGCCAGAGCCTACAGAGCAATTGCCTGATGCCCAACCACCAGCGGTCATCCCAAACCCGATAGTGCCACCTGCACCCATAGTGGCACCAACGCCGAATTTTCCTAATATATACGAAAATACCTCGGTCAGAACAACAGCGATCCCAGAACCGGGTACTGTGGTAGCACTCCTCCTGACAGGCGCAGGAATCATCGGTTTCGGCAGAAAACGAAACAAGCAGGTCGGTCAGCAACGGTAGGCAGGCAGGCCGACGCTGCTGCTTGTTTTCAAAATCTCTCCGTTTGTTGAAACGCGGGTATTTTTTTATTTGTAGGGTAAAATAAAAGAAAATTGTATAAATAATAACTTTACACGTTGCTGGCTACAACTATATAAAAATTAAAAGAAGATTGGTTAAGATTACAATAAAAAAATATTGTTATTGTAAGAGTGTCCGATGACCCCTAAAGTAGAAATTTACACTTGGAGAACCTGTCCGTTTTGCATTCGTGCTAAAGCACTGCTGAAGCGAAAAAGCGTGGATTTTACAGAGTACGCGATCGACGGAGATCAAGCAGCACGGGATCAAATGACCGATCGAGCCAACGGAGGCCGTACCCTGCCCCAAATATTCATTAACGACCAACACATAGGCGGCTGCGACGACATCCACCAACTCGATAGTCAAGGCCTGCTCGATCCGCTGCTAGCAGCAAAATGAGGCATTCCCTGTTGAATTTTCAGTTAGCCATAGTTTTCCTGCGACCAATTATTAATTTTAATTGACAATGAAATTTGCATTCATCATCGATCCCCTCGCGCGACTAATTCCAGGACACGATACCAGCGTAGCGCTGATGGAAGCCGCTCAAGAGTTGGGTCACGAAGTCTGGGCGACTCAAGCTAACGAATTAAGCGTCATCGGCGGCAAAACCTGGGCAATGCTCAGTCGGGTAGCCCTGACCCCAGTCAAACTTGTAGATGGACGCTGGGAGGCTGCTGAGGTTTGGTACGAGGTAGAACAGCCTACTTTGCAGCCTCTGGAAGCAATGGATGCAGTATTTATGCGAACAGACCCCCCAGTCAACACTGCTTACCTCTACGCTACTTACCTTTTAGATGGCATCGATCCCGCTAAAACTTTGGTAGTTAACAGTCCCAAAGGATTGCGGGCGGCGAATGAAAAGATGTATGCTTTGCAATTTCAAGGAGCGATCCCCGAGACAATTGTTTCTCAAAACAAACAGGTAATTCGGCAATTTGTCGATCAAAAAGGAGAGGCAGTTCTTAAACCCTTGGGTGGCAAAGCTGGCGAGGGGATTTTGTTTCTGGAATCGGGCGATCGCAATCTCAATTCCCTGGTCGAAATTAGCACTCAACAAGGGCAAATTCCAGTGATGGTTCAGACTTATCTACCGGAAGCCAAAGACGGAGACAAGCGGATAGTGCTGTTGAACGGCAAGCCCATCGGTGCTATCAACCGCATTCCCACCGGCAATGAATTTCGCGGCAACATGGCCGTCGGCGGCAGAGTCGCAAAAACAGAAATTACCGATCGCGAACTGCAAATTTGCACTCAGTTAGAACCAGTGCTGCAACGGGACGGACTGTACTTTGTCGGCATTGATATTATTGGCGGTTATCTTACAGAAGTTAATGTCACCAGCCCTACAGGGATCAGAGAAATTGACTTGTTTGACGGTGTTAGTTTGGGCAAACAAGTCATTGAATGGGTAGTTAGTCATTAGTCATTAGTCATCGGTTAATCGTTATTAGTTATTGGTTATTTACTACTAATTAGTAATGCCCGATGCCCAATTCCCAATTCCCAATTCCCAATTCCCAATTCCCAATTATTAAATTATGTCAAAAATTGGCGTTGCATTAGTCGGTACCGGTTACGGTCAAAAAGTCCACCTTCCCGGATTCCAGGCACATCACCGGACAGAGGTTGTGGCTGTTTACCACCGGAATTTAGACAAAGCAAAGGCGATCGCCTCTACCCACAAGATCCCCTACGCTTGCGACTCGCTCGCAGATATAGTTGCCATCCCCCAAGTAGCGGGCGTCAGCATTTCCACGCCACCATTTTTGCATTATGAAATGGCAAAAACCGTATTGGAAGCAGGCAAGCATTTATTATTAGAAAAACCCACAGCCCTGACAGCAAATGAAGCCAGGGAACTTTACCGATTGGCAAACAACGAATCACAAACCGATTCAAAAAATGGTGGTTCGAGAGCAATTGCCACAATGGACTTTGAGTTTCGCTTCATCCCCGCATGGCAAATGCTAGCAGAATTATTGGCAGCAGAATATGTGGGAGAAAAGCGTTTAATTAAGATTGATTGGCTGGTGTCGAGCCGCGCTGATGCGAGTCGCCCCTGGAATTGGTACGCGCAAAAAGAGCGCGGCGGCGGAGTTTTGGGCGCGACGGGTTCTCACGTTTTTGATTACATTAGCTGGCTGTTCGGCTCGCCGCAGAGGCTTTCTGGTCACTTGATTACAGGCATTTCGGCGCGCCCAGATCCGAATGATTCGGGAAAGTTGAAATTAGTTGATGCCGATGATTCTTGCACGTTGATGTTGGAATTAGCCGGGGGAACGCCTTGTCAAGTTTGTTTGAGTTCTGTTACTTATCAAGGGCGGGGACACTGGGTGGAAATATACGGGAGTAAGGGTACGTTGGTGTTGGGAAGCGACAACCAGCAAGATTACGTCCACGGATTTCGCTTGTGGGGTTCCCAAGGTGGAGAACCTTTAGCTGAAATCAAAATTCCTCAAAGATTGGAGTTTCCCCAAGTTTATCCAGACGGGAGAATTGCACCGTTTATTCGAGTAGTAGATAGGTGGGTAGAAGCAATAGATGCCGGTAAATCTTTGATACCTTCGCTCAGAGAAGGGGTTTACTCTCAGTTGTTGATGGATTTGACCCAGGAGTCGAATGCTACGGGAACTTGGGTAGATTTACCGAATATAGATAAATTTTTGGGTACTAATTGACATTCTCCCTGGCGTGAACGCGCAGGGATTCTAAACATCACTGTTGAGGCTTCCTCTTTCTACGACCCGACTTAGTTGAAAGAGTTTCCTCACTCAAGCAGAGGTCGATGTCTCCAGAGGCGTTTAAGGTTCCCGTGTGCCCCACGGTACGCAATCCAAGTTCCAATATGTTGCCAGCAGCGTTCCAGTCACGATCTAGGACAAATCCGCACTGCGGACAAATGTGCGTTCTTTGACTTAGTGATTTCTTCGCAACTTTCCCGCAATTAGAACAGTTTTGGCTGGTGTAGTGCGGTGGTACTGCAACAGTTGCTACTCCAAATACTGTGCCGAAGTATTCTATCCAATTTCTAAAAGCTGTCCAAGCTGCATCAGATATCGACTTGGATAGCTTTTTGTTTTTGACCTTGTTCTTCACCTGCAAGTCTTCATAGCCTACCAAGTCGTTAGACTGGACTACGCACCTTGCCAATTTCACAGCAAAGTCTTTACGTCGCCTACTTACCTTGAGGTGTTTTTTGTTCAAGCGATTTCTCGCCTTATCTCTGTTTTTAGAACCCTTTTTGGTTCTGGAGAGGCTGCGATTAAGTCGTTTTAGCGACTTCTCTGATTTTCTTAGATGACGCGGGTTCTCGACGGTATTTCCGTCCGAGTCCGTGTAGAAATGAGTTAGCCCTACATCCAAACCGATAGTTTTGCCGGTCGGTTCACGCTTTTCGTGGCGTTCAGCGTCAATACAAAATTGCACATAGTAGCCGTCTGCCCGACGAACTACGCGCACCCGTTTAATTTGATTTAGCTGATAAAAGTGCAAGTCGCGACTTCCCCATAACTTGAAACAACCTGCTTTGAAGCCATCGCTGAAGTTTATACTTCGCCTGTTCTCTGAAAGCTTCCACCCGCAAGTTTTGTATTCTACAGAACCGTGTGTCTCGTGCTTCTTGAAACGTGGGAACTCTTTCTTTCCTGGTTTTGCCTTTTTGCAGTTGTCGAAGAACCGCGCAATTGATGACCAAGCTCTTTCTGCGGAAGCCTG
>JAICRN010000552.1 GCA_025937335.1 Microcoleus sp. TY_ISSM_2_bin.22 | reverse complement strand
GGCAATCAGATTACCTCCATCCCAGAGGCGATCGGGCAACTGCCCAATCTGACACAGCTTGACCTCAGAAACAATCAGATTGAAAAGATTCCTGAAGGCTTAGAAACACTGCCAAAACTTGAAAAACTCGACCTCCGCCGCAATCCCCTGCCCATTTCTCCAGAAGTCCTAGGGCCCGCCGATCAGAGAGAAGACCCCGGTACTCCCGCCGCCATCTTCAACTACCTGCGCCAACTCCGCAGCGGCGAAGTCCGCCCCCTCAACGAAGCCAAAGTCCTCCTCGTCGGGCAAGGCAGCGTCGGCAAAACCTGCCTGATCAACCGCCTCATCCACAACAAATACAACCCCAACGAGCCCCAAACCGACGGACTCAACATCACAGACTGGAAAATTACAGTCAACACCAAACCCGTCAAACTCAACGTCTGGGACTTCGGCGGACAAGAAATCTACCACGCCACCCACCAATTTTTCCTTACCAAACGCAGCCTTTACCTCCTCGTGTGCAACTGCCGCACCAGCGAAGACGAAAACCGCCTCGAATACTGGCTGAAACTGATCGAAAGCTTCGGCGACGCCTCCCCCGTCATCCTCGTCGGCAACAAGTGCGACGAACAACCCCTGGATCTCAACCGCAAAGCCTTGCGCGACAAATATCCCAACATCAAAGCGATTCTCGAAACCTCCTGCGAAAGCGGAACCGGCATCGACGAACTCCGCAGCGCCATCCACACGGAAATCTCCCAACTCAAAGAAGTCTACGATCTTTTGCCCCTAAGCTGGTTCCAAGTCAAGCAGCGCCTGGAAAACCTCGACAAAGACATCATCAGCATCAGCGAATACGCCACCATCTGCGCCAAAGAAAACATCTTTGAAGAAACCGACCAAACCCAACTCATCGGACTGCTGCACAACCTGGGCATTGTCCTCAACTTCCGCGAACACCCCATCCTGCAATCCACCAACATCCTCAATCCCCACTGGGTGACTGAAGGCATCTATGCCCTCCTCAGCGACGACGCACTCAAAGTCAAAACCAAAGGCATTCTCACCTACGCCGACCTCAGCCGCATCCTCGACTCAAATAAATATCCCAGCCACCGCTACCACTGCCTCACCGGGTTGATGGGCGAATTTGAACTCTGCTTCCCCGTCAGCCATTGTTCCGCGCCGACTTTCCTCATCCCCGGCATCTTGCCCAAAGAGGAACCGCAAAACACCGAACTCGAAGGCGAAACCCTGGAATTTCAATATCACTACGGCATCCTCCCCGACAGCATCCTCTCGCGCTTCATCGTCCTCATGCACGAGAAAATCCACAACTGCACGCACTGGCGCACGGGGGTTATGCTGGAGTACAGGGAAGGCGCTGAGGTGTACAACATCGCCCGGATCAAATCTGACCCGGAAGATAAGAAAATCTTTATTGCCGTTAGCGGGCGGGAATCGACGCGGCGTTCTTTCCTCAGCATGATTCGCGATACGTTTACCAAAATTCACAAATCTTTTGTCAATAATCTGGAAATCAGTCAATGGGTGCCGGTTCCCGATTATCCCGATGCCGATCCGCTGGATTATGATGAATTGCTAGGGCTGGAGGAGATGGGCGAGAATACAGTGCGTGTCGGCAAACTCAAACTCAAACTCGATTTGCGGCAGTTGCTGGATGGGTATGAGTCGATCGAACTTCGGCGCAAAAACCAAAGGGGCGATCGAGAATTAGGAAAATATTATGAAGACCTTGTAGATATCACTAAACTAGCAGTTAGTAGACCCATTATTAATAAAGCAGAAGCAAAAATGACTCAAAATTCTTCGGAAACCAACAATTTTCAAGGTGCTTTTCAAGGTGCTAACTTTTCCGGCAATATCGGCGGTTCGTCGAACAGTGCCGAAGTTGGCGGCAATCAATCAGTGCAAAACAATAATGCCAATACGGCAGAACTTTTGAAACTGATTTCCTCGATGCGTGAAACCGCCGAGCAATTTCCCGAAGACATCCGCGAAGGTGTAATTATCGATATTGAAGATGTCGAATCCGAAATCAAGAAACCCGAGAACGAATGGAATAAAGCGAGATTAAAGAAAAGCTTAACAGCTCTTGTAGCGGCGGGTACTGCGATCGGAGTTGGCATCGCAGGCATGACTGATTTTGCTGATAAGGCGATCGATGTCGGTCAAAAGCTGGGTATCGAACTCAAGCTACCGTCAGGACGCTAAATCATTTAAAATTAAGGTGATTTGGGCGATTATCGCCCCGATCGTTCCCAAAACCTCGGTGTTGCCATGCGGAAAATTGTACTATTCATTGCATCTAGTCTGGACGGTTATATCGCCCGAACGAATGGCGATATTGACTGGCTGTTTACAGACCAAAATTACGGTTATAATAAATTCTTAGATAGCATCGATACGGTTCTCATGGGTCGGAAAACTTACGAACAAGTTCTAACTTTTGGCGAGTATCCGTACCAGGAAAAAAAGAGTTATGTTTTTACGAAAAATCTAGATTTTCAAGCCACTTATGATGTCGAAGTGGTAACAGATTTAGAGACTTTTGTCAATGATTTGCGCTTGCTTGACGGCAAGAATATTTGGTTGGTGGGAGGTTCTCTGCTGATTCGCGATTTCCTTAATCAAAACTTTGTCAACGAAGTGATTCTCTCGGTGCACCCGATTATTTTGGGCGAGGGAATTCCTTTATTTACTAATCCCATAAATACTACAGCTTTGCAGTTAACTGGATGTCAGACATACAGTTCTGGTATGGTTCAGCTATCTTACGATGTCACCACTTGAGGGCGATCGCAGCAGCTTGCGCGCTTTCGCTGCTATAAGATAGATATAGAAGCTGTATGAGGGAGAAATGGCTGCTAGAGATTTATTTCACGATGCTGTAAAAAAAGCGCTTCAGAAGGAGGAGTGGGAAATCACCGCAGATCCGCTGATCGTCAAAATTCAGGGTGTTAAGTTTGAGATTGATTTAGCAGCAGAGAAGGTTTTGGCTGCCGAGAAATTAGGGCAAAAAATTGCTGTTGAAATTAAAAGCTTTCTCAACAACTCTGCAATTACTGACTTTCATCTCGCCTTGGGTCAATTTTTAAATTATCGGCTTGCTTTACAAATCAAAGAACCAGAAAGAACACTGTATCTAGCCGTACCATTTGAGACTTTTGACTCGTTTTTTGAAGAGCCATTTATACAAGAAGCGGTCAAGGTGTATCAACTTAAACTCGTTGTTTACGATCCGCAAAGAGAGGTAATTGTGGAATGGAAAGAGTAGAGCATTACCGCCAGTGTATCCGAAAATTGCTAACTCAACAAGCAACGCTAGAAAAGCCTAATCCAGACGTTGAATGCCAGCTTGTTTTTGATTGGGAACACGACCACTATCAGTTACTGGATGTTGGCTGGGAGGGACTAAAGCGGATATACAACTGTTTCATTCATTTGGATATCAAGGATGGCAAAATTTGGATTCAGCGCAATATGACAGAAGTGGATATTGCACGGGAATTTGTCGAGATGGGAGTGTCTGAGGAGGATATTGTGTTGGGGTTGCATCCACCTTACAAGCGTCCGCATACTGGGTTCGGAGTAGCGTAAAGGAAAAGGCGATCGCAGATGATGAAATGTGTTTGCTGCTTGTTGTTATTAATATTTTTTTTCTGGGTAGCGCTTCCTGCTGAGGCCTCTGTATGCCGCAATTATCAAGGAAGCGAGATTTGCATTGTCGATATCAAACGCAGTGCGAAAAACTATTGGGAATACAGGGTAATTCTGAATATTGATGGAGTGAAACAGCCTCTGGAAGTCTATAATTGCCGCGATCGCACTACAGTTAAGAAAGATGGAACAGTTTTGGCGTTTGGACAAAACAACCCTGGTGAAATCGTCTGCCGTTTTTTTAAGAAATAGCATATTCGGGACGTTGCTCAAAGCCCATCCCACTCATTGTTTGATTGATTTAACTGGTTCCAAGGCTCTGCCTTGGAACCCATATAAGCGAGGCTCTGCCTCGGCTGGGAAGATGGAGGCAGAGCCTCCGGATCTGCGTTACCAGGCTCCTGCCTGGTAACGAGTAGATAGTGAAGCAATCACGGAGTCTGCGATTGCTTCGCGTATAGCTCGCAATGACAGTTACAGCGGTGTGCGGTGTACATCATACGGTTAGAATTTGCCG
>JAICRN010000646.1 GCA_025937335.1 Microcoleus sp. TY_ISSM_2_bin.22 | reverse complement strand
GCAACAGACTAATAATATAGAAGTGTTACCTATTAATTTAACTCATTTTTTCACCTTGGATAGCCTACCCAACCATCACAAAGATCCGTTCGATCGCCTGTTGATTTGTCAAGCGATTGTAGAAAATGCTGTGCTGGTGAGTGGCGATTCGATACTAGCCAACTATCCGGTCAAAATAGAGTGGTAACACCTACCATCGATAATACCGATAAGGATCGTCCCCATTCTCAAAATCCGTTCTGTAATCCCAGTGATAAAACTCCCGACTCGAACCGTTAAACACAGATCCATCCGCCTTAAAACTCGCCCCTAAATTAGCCAAAATCTGAGCATTTGCCCTGGTTTGCCGCCACCGAGTAAAACGGAAATAAGTCTTAGTATCAGCATTCAAACTGTCCGGTTCAATCTGAGAAAAAATCGCCACACCCTTGCCAACTTGTACCCGACTTAACAAACCGTCCGCACCGATTTCTCCCCCAGACTTAATCAACCAAGTATCATAAAAAGAGCGCGATCGCAAATCTGAAGCGCTAACCCCCTTCACCTCATCCCAACTCGGAACCGCCAGCGAACCCCCGAAATCCTTCCCTTGCTGCAAACCCACGCCCAAAGCCGCAACAGGCACTTGACGCGGCAAGAAAAACGCCTTCCCGCCAGCATTCAAATAACCGCGCAAATCTGCATCTTTTAGATTCGCTTCTGTCCCCACAATTGCCAAACCAACATCATTAGAAAGCGAATTAGCGCGCTGATAAATTACCCCCAAACTGTCCAGCTTCTGTGCATCCCCATCTCCCCCAATTAACACCACTTTATCCGGCTTTCCAACCACCGGAGAATTTATTCCGTAACTCACAATTTGTTGCAGTAACTGCGCCGCCCCAGCATCTACCGAATAATGGTCTTCCACATCCAACTCGTTTAAAATCAACCGCCCTTTTCCGTAATCCAATTCCATCAGCGGCGAATAAGCTAAATCAAACTCAGATTCCAAAATTGGCCGCCAACCGCTGCGGTGGGGCTTCTCAATAGAAGCGCTGCTGACACCGCCGCGATTTCCCCAATGCCAGCCGTACCAAGGCATATTTGCCGGACTCATTCTCGGCGCAGTTTGAATCGTATCTGGATAAGCTTCAACCAGCGTGCTTTCCCCCACCCAATCCCGCAAATCTTCACTGTCTAAACCGCTAATTGCCGGATGGTTGCTGTCAACTGGATAAGCGCGGCGGCCGACGTGACCGGCAACCCGGAAACCCGTATTTTCCAGCCATTCCCTGCGCTGAGGAAACACAATTGCTTTGCCGCCGTTTCGCACAAAACTTTCTAAACTTCCGGGCAATTTTTCCCCGGTTGAAAACGCTTCTCTACCGATAATTAATAGCGAGGAAACTTGCGAACCGTTCCACGGCACAAGCTGATGACCTAACTGTTTTAACATTGCCGATGTTTTGCCCGCTGGATCGAAAATTGTCAGCGTATCCTTGACTTTGGCTGGATTGGCAAAAACCCGGAAAGCAAATGTATCAGAATGGGGGCGATCGCCCACTCGCGCAGTCAAGCGAATTTCGCCGTCAGTCTTGCTAGAAATGGTATTTGGCAATTTTACGTCTATTGGGAAAAACAGCGTGCCTGCCGGGTCAATAATCCCTTTATTATCGCCTTTTTTGACTTCTTTCCCCCCCACCAAAACCCGCCAATTAAACGCAAATTCTTGCGCCGCCCGCGTATCGTTAATTAACACTACTTGCTTTGCCAGTTTTCCGCCCACCCAAAAGTTGCGATCTTTTGCAGTAAAAACCGGACTAGCACCAGCAATCCAAGCTAAAGTCGAGCTATTATTGTTCATAATTGCCTCGCCCCCAGGATGAATAGTGTAACCTTCTGGCTGCAAATAATTCAAAAAATTCTTCGATACTTGCTTCAAATAAACGCCCCGGCGACCAGCTTGAAATTCCCCAATATCCACCCGAGTTCTGCCAGCATCAGAAACTTCCCAACCGTGTCCGTCACTCCAAGGAATCATCCCGCCAGACATTCCAAAAGTCCGCCAACTACGCCAAGTATTTGTACTGAATAACTGCTGCAACTTTTGAAAAGCTGGTGCAAAATCTAACTCCTTGTTAAGATGCCAGTTTTGATACTCCTGACCCTTGACAAATTGCTCGCGAATTTTAGCTTTATAAGCGGCAGTTTCCAACTCGTAAGCCTGCTTGCCAAAATAAATTGCTGCAAACTCAGTCATCCAAGGTTCGCTGACAATCACCGGATCGAAACCTGCGCGGTTCCGCATCATTGTAGCGAACAGCGGCGTCCCAAACTCGACTACCATGTAGGGCATTTCCCCGGTTTTGCTCCACTCAGAAATCCACTCTTCCCGTTCTTGCAAGGGAATCATATTTAAATAAGAATTCAGCGCATAAACATCGCCGAAGTTTGCCCCTTGGTGTACCATCACAGGTCTGGTGGGGTCAGCGGATTTAATAGCAGCTAAAGCGTCATTTCCTAGGGGAGTGTTGACCCGCAAACGCTCGTTTTCCGACTGACTGAGAGTTCCTTCTACTTTAGTTTTGCCGATGCGGCGGGGATTTTGGTCGTCAGCGTTGCCGAAAAAATTAGGACTTGTCGTCCACATTAATACTGATGGATGATTGCGGTAGCGGCGCATTTCAGTCGCCATTCGCACTTTCCAGCGGTCTCTCCACTGGCGGTTTTTCCATTTGCCGTTCCAAGCGATAGAAGTAATATCTAATGCCGGTGTCATAATTGGAAAACCTTTGAGGTCTGCCCTTTCAGAAAACAGTTCTCGAAAGTGCCACCGACCGCGTTCGTCGTGATCCCAAGGCCAGGTTTGTACTATATTAAAACCTGCTTTAATGTAGCCGTTAATTAATTGGTCAGCAACTTCTACTGTGCCGCTTTCCCAAGAAATGTCTGAGTGCAAGCCTGGCCGGAGGCGAAACTCTGTTCCGTTTAAGAAAAATTTGCGGCCTTCTATCCAAAATTCGCGGAAGCCGAAAGGTTGGTCGTATTGCGTGTCAATGCCGCTACCTTTTACTTCTAATTGCAGGGTGTAAAGGTTGGGTTGACCCGCATCCCAAAGTCGGGGATTCGGCCAGTCCCACTGCAATTTAACTATTTGAATTGGTTTAGCTTGAACGCTGGCAGTGCCGGTAAATTTTTGTTCGACTTTGCCTTTTTCATCGAGCATTTGTGCGAGGAGTTGAATTTGACCGTTTTGGGTAACGTCTTTGAGTTCTACATCTAATGTAACTTGCTTTTTTCGGGTGGAAGTTTGGACGAATACGTCGCTAATTAGCGGGCCTGGGGGCAGGCTGAAAAG
>JAICRN010000193.1 GCA_025937335.1 Microcoleus sp. TY_ISSM_2_bin.22 | reverse complement strand
GGGATTCCTAGAAGGACCAGCCGGGGGTTTTGAACTCCCAGCGGGTTGTTAGGGTAGTTAGCTTTGGAATTAATTCCAAAGCTAACTACCCTAACAACCCGCTGGGAGTTCAAAACCCCCGGCTGGTCCTTCTAGGAATCCCCGCGATCGCTGTGAGACTTG
This sequence comes from Microcoleus sp. TY_ISSM_2_bin.22, assembly GCA_025937335.1. Lineage (GTDB taxonomy): Bacteria > Cyanobacteriota > Cyanobacteriia > Cyanobacteriales > Microcoleaceae > Microcoleus. The sequence continues at coordinate 8,602 of JAICRN010000193.1, read as the reverse complement.
TCAAAAAACGCCGTCAGCGCGTTCCATGCAGACTTAGCCGCATCCGTCAAGCGAGTGCCGATCGACTCAATTTGCCTCACAATAAGGTGCCAATTCTTTTCAGCTTCCGTCTGAATGTGGTCAACAGCTTGTTCGATGCGATCGCGTTCGATCAATTTATTTTGTTCCACCGCTTCTCGCGCTTGTCGCACTGCTTTCAAATAAGCTTCGCGACTGACTTCGCCGGCATCTTGCACCTGCGCTTGCGCCCGCGTTTTAATCGCATCTACCACCAGCCAATTTTTCTCAGTTTCTTGCTTAATCAGCCTGACTGCTTCTGTGAATCTCTCGTGGGCGAGATCCTTATTTTCTTCGATCGCCCCGGACGCCTTATTGACAGCTTTTAAATAAGCTTCGCGGGTGAGTTCGCCCGCTGCTTGCACTTCGGCGGTGGCGCGTTTTTTAATTGCTTCAAACAGCGCCGCAGTTTCTGCGATCGCCTCATCAGTCGCGTCGGGCATCTCTTTTTTGACGAGATCCGTCGTTTCGACAGTTGCCTCTAAAATTGGTTCCTCGGTTACTTTTGGATCTGTCATATCTATCTTCTCCTTTGGTAGCAAACATTTTCAAAAAATCTCACAGTCCCTGGATGCAGACTTTGTATGTGTAGCCACAGATTAATTCTGGCCTACTCTGTTAATTTAGCACTTGCTTGCATTGTAGCTACACAATCATAACTCATGTGGAGGATACCGCCTATTTTTAGGTACGGTTTAGCGCACCTCAGTCATTAGTCATCAGTCATTAGTCATTGGTTATTTGTGGGTTTCAATTACCAACGCTTTTCGACCAAAGTCCCAATTTCCCATTTCCTATTCCTATTTCCTAATTCCCTATTCCTATTTCCTAATTCCCTATTCCCAATTTCCGACGCCCAATTCCCATTGCCGCTAATCTATAATATCACTCACCTCTAACAATCTAATAATTTTTCGTAATCTTTTTTTATGCTACCAGACCCTAATTTTCGAGTTCCGATTGCAATTAGTTTAGGTGCCGTTGCCGGCGCTTTGAGCCGCTATTATATCACCTTGTGGTTTGGCAGCCGTTTCGGGACGGCTTTTCCCTACGGAACTTTTTTTATTAACATCACTGGTTGCTTGGCTATGGGATTTTTTATTACCCTCGCTTGTGAACGAATGCCGACTATTCCGTCGGAAGTGCGGTTAATGGTAGCAACGGGCTTTTTGGGTGCTTATACTACTTTTTCAACTTACGGTTTAGAGACGAATGTCTTGTGGCGCGATCGATCTTACAGCATCGCCGCTGTTTACTGGGGAGGCAGTGCCATACTAGGAGTAATTGCAGTTCAGTTAGGCATCTTTTTAGCGCGATTGGGAAAATAGATAAAATCGGTTTTGGCAAATAATACCAGTTTAAAAAAAGAATGCAACAGCAGGCAAATTCCCAACCATACAGCATCAGTCAGTTGATTTTAGGTCGGGGTTGTGGACAATACAGACGACATCTTTGTATCACACCCTTAACCTCATACAGCGAGGCCTTTTAACCGGGTGACCACCCTGTCCTGTTTAGTGGTGAGGATTTGTACTGCATGGTGTTGTCCCGCTGAGGGGGTAAAGTCTTCAATCTGTTTCTCTATCTTGTGTTCAGTTTACTCTTTCTCGGTTAGTTTGATATTTAAAAAATAATAATACTTCTTGCGAGCCGATATCCCTATTATTAAAAGAACAGTTAACGATTTAAACAGCGTTTGGTGCGTTTATGCTCGTACATTAGTTGGTCAGCCTTTGCCAGCAATTCTTCTAATGAAAACACAGTATTTAAATCCCCAAACTGTATACCCAGGCTGATTGAGATATAAGCTCGATCGAACTGTTGATTAAAGCGATCTATATTTTCTTGCAGCCGAGCATGGAAATTAGTAGATGAATCACCCGAAAAGTTAGGAATAAATAAAGCGAATTCATCTCCTCCCAGTCGAGCTATAATATCGGCCTCGCGAAAGGTTTGCTTCAATATCTTAGCTGCGTCAACAATTATTCGGTCTCCCAGTTCGTGTCCGAAAGTATCGTTAATCTTTTTCAAACCATCTAAGTCAGCGAACAAAATCAAATAGGATGTTTGCGTGCGGCGAGCAATTTTAAGTTGTTGTTCTGCTAGTAAAAAGAAGCCGCGTCGGTTATATAATCCAGTTAATTCATCGGTCACGGATAGCTGCCTTACTTCTGCTTCTGCCCTCAGACGTTCCTGGATTTCGTGTTCTAAACGTTGATTTTGTTCGAGCAGTTGTTGGCGTTGCTGTTGGATGAGTAATTGATTTTTTACTCGCATCAGCACTTCCTGTTCTTGAAAGGGCTTGGTAATATAGTCTACACCACCCAGTTCAAAGGCTCGTACCTTGTTTTCCAGTCGTTCGATCGCACTGATAAAAATAACCGGGATCTGATCGCTCGCTTCCGATGCTTTTAACTTTTGACAGACTTCGTACCCATTCATTTCCGGCATATTGATGTCAAGTAAAATCAGAGCAGGCGGATCGCGCTGAACACCTTGGAGTGCCATTCTGCCGTTGAGGGCTTTACGCACAATATAGCCCTGTGACTCTAGAATTTTGGCTAACAAGCGCAGATTGTCTGGGGTATCATCCACGATGAGAATATTCGTTTGGGCCGCAAGTTTCAATAGAGTTGTCATGATCTTGTTCCTAAATCTGGGTGAGAGTTGCGATCGCTTCAAGCTGAAAGTTATCGACCAAAGAAGTCATCGCCTCGATGAAATCTTGTTGATCCTTGGGAATTTGAGCGATAAGTTGATAAAGCTTATTATCACTAAGATCGAGTGCTGCTTCATGAACTTCTGCAATCCACTTGGTTGGCATGGTTTTCAAAGCAGGAGTAAATATCTTTGGTGGCGAAGCTGATGACTCTCGCGGAACTTGTTTGGCGTAACAGTAGCGGACACCCAAGTGATGAGCTATTTTGTCGAAAAGCGTGTCTTCAGTAAACGGCTTGGTAATGTAGTCATCGCAACCGACTTGCAAACTGGCGGTGCGATCGCCTTCAAAAGCATAGGCAGTTAGGGCAATGATGCGTGTCCTCGGTGTGTTGTCCTGTGGAATTTCCTCTCTCGCGTCTGCTGATGACGAATGACTAATGACTAATGACTGTTGCGATCGAATCTGTCTCGTCGCTTCATAACCATCCATGACAGGCATTTGAATGTCCATCAAAATCAGGTCAGGGTGCCATGCTTGCCAACGAGCGATCGCCTCTGCCCCATTCTCTACCGCACACACTTCAAACCCAACAGACTCCAGCAGTGTCACCAGCAGTTGCTGATTTTCTGAAATGTCTTCTACTACTAGAATTCGGTAGATACGTTGCCCTGGTTCCAGGCCGATAATCCGATTGCTAGTTTCAGTTTCCTCTAAATCAAGCGAGTTTGGTAGCTCCAAAACAACTTTGCAGGTAAAAGTCGATCCTCGATCCAGAGTGCTTCGCACGGTGATATCGCCTCCCATCAGACGCGCAAACTCACGACTGATAGACAGTCCTAAACCCGTTCCTCGATCGTGACGACTGCGATCGGTTTGTATGAAGGCTTCAAAAATTGATTCTAAATCTGAGGGAGAAATGCCCGATCCGGTATCCTCAACTTCGAGACACAGGGTAATAGTTGGTTTAATATCGGGTTGATTTGTGGCACCATCGTGTAGCGTACCGGATGGCCTATCATCTGATGCAAAAGCTTTTCCGTGCAGTGCAATCTTTCCTGTTGTTGTAAACTTGATCGCGTTCCCAAGCAGATTAATCAAGATTTGGCGAAGTTTTGCTCGATCGCCACAGACATAACAGGGGACAGTAGCATCCCACTCGCTGCTCAGATGTAACCCTTTCTCAAGCGCTTTGAGGGTGAACATCTCGTTAATAGAACCAAGCAGTCGATGCAGATTAAAACAGCTTGTAGTCAGTACCAATTGCCCTGCTTCAATCCTAGACATTTGCAAAACATCGTCGATCAATGTCAGCAGGTGTTCCCCACTACGGCTAATGATGCCTAAATGCTCTTGAAATTCTTCTGGGATATGGGGGCTGCGATTCATAAGCTGGGTAAATCCCAGAATGGCGTTGAGTGGCGTTCTGAGTTCGTGGCTCATGTTGGCAAGGAACTGGCTTTTGGCACGGTTGGCTATTGCTGCCCTTTCTGCGGCTTGTTCTAGGGCAGCTTGGGAAAATTCCAACACCGCCAGCATGAGGATATTTCTCATTTCGGCGGCAGCTTCTAACTCTGCCATCTGCCACGGATAAGACATTTCCCGCACTGTCTCTTTCCACAGTTCAAAGGATTTGCGGGGAGACAGGTGCATTTTTCCAATTTCGTCGATCGACACAGAGTCCTGTGGATTGCCTGCCCAGTTTACGGTTTGAATTTGTTCGGGTCGGAACCAAAGGATATGGTATGACTTTTGTTTGGCGTAGCATAGCAAGATTGAGATTGCTAAAACACCGCTAGCTCGATCTTTGAATTGCTTCGCTTGGGGATACAACTGAGACAGAGAAGCCGTTGCAAACACTCGTTCCTGGTTGTGTTGCAGCAACCACTGTACAAGCTCGTTAACATCTGCTTCAGATGGTGTTTGACCCACCAATGTCAGACGACCATCGAGCAGAATTGCTGCCCCTTGAGCGTGAACCAAATCTAGCAGTTGAGAGGTATCTTGGGTCAATACCTCTTCGATCGCATTAGACTCTTGCCGGAATGCTTGCTGAAGTTGATCCTGAATGTTTTTCCCCTGCGAGCGGTAAACGTTCAATTCGCGCTGTTGCTGATGCACCAGTTCGATCGAGGCAAATTGTCCTAAAAATTCACAGGTTTTGCGAGTTTCGTAATCTATCAATCGCGGGCTGTAATGGTGACAGGCAATTAATCCCCAGAGGCGCCGATCGTCAATTAACGAAATCGTCAGTGTCCCAGCAACTCCCATATTCTGCAAATATTCAATGTGGTAGGGAGATACTCCCCTTAACACACAGGCACTTAGATCCTGGGGTTTATCGGTTAGGGGATGGTTGGTGGGAATTAGGCGGGCCGGGGTGTAATTGATATTGGGAATTTGGCGCACCCAGTTGCGGTAAAACAATTTACGGGCGGGTACGGGAATATCGATCGCCGGGTAATGCAATCCCTGGTAGCTTTCCAGATAGCTTTCTTTCTCTTCGGCAATCACCACCCCATGATCGTCGGCTTCAAAGCGATAGACCATCACGCGATCGAACCCAGTCGTGGCTTTCACTTCTCTAGCAATGGTTTGAGCTAAGTCAGAAAGACCGTTCGTACTGCGAAGGTTGATGATAATTGTATGCAGACGATGATAGAAATCGATTGAATGATTATTTTCAATAGGCAATTCTGGTTCTAGCTCCAGAATTAACCCATCTGGTGTTTGATACAGTGTGCTCCTAAATCTTTGAGTTTTGCCGTGTTTTCCATGTGTTTTTAGATCTAAATAATTCTGAATGTTTAGTGTTTTTTTACTTAAATAGCTGACAATTTTTTCTACTTGAGCCTGGGAAAATAACCGTTGCAATGGCTGGCCTAGCAATTCTTCTGCCGCCATGCCAAAAAACTCTTCTACATTTTCACTTACCTGTAAAATATTGAGGCAGGTTCCTTGCAGCAAGAAAACAATTCCGTGGGGCTGAATATGACCGGGAGCATACACAGATTCTTCGGTACACTCCTCTAACATTGTTAAATTGAAAGGAGTGATTTGGGAGGGGTTTGTAACGTTTTGACGCATTTTAGGTCAGTTATTCTCAATAAAAATTAAGGAGTCATTTTTTTCAAAAAGTACCAAAGATTCGCTTTTATTCCTGTGCGCTGTTCCTAATTTTCTAGTCACAATCAAACGTTTAACTGGCGAACAGCTTATGAGTCCAATGGAGGAATTTCAGTTAAAAAATTACCTTTAATTATATTAAGAATTTGCTCAAATTGATACTGGTTGGCGAGTTTTGTCACGTGAGTACCGAAGTGAGCGAGTTCTGAGGAAAGTTGAGCTACCAGTTCAACGATCGCAAGATCATCCCCACATAAAGCAGCATCTTCCAACTCAACCACCCATTCTTTTGGTAATGTCGCCAGAAGCGTTGGATCGAGGCAATCTGGAACCCCAGAGGTAACAGCACAGAGGTAAGAAGGAAAACGATTTGTTCCCCGTTCCCCGTTCTCTGTTTCCTCTTCCTGATATATATATTCTAAACCCAGGTATTCGGCCATCTTGAGAAATAGGGTCTGTTCCCGGAAGGGCTTGCTGATGTAGTCGTTGCAGCCAGCAGACAAGGCGAGGGCGCGATCGCTCTGAGAAGCCTGGGCCGTAAGTGCAATAATGATACTGTTCTGTCCGTCTTCCATTGCTCGAATTTGCTTGGTAGCTTCGTATCCATCTAACACGGGCATCCGAATGTCCATCCAGGTTAGGTCGGGTTGCCATTCTTGCCAAATCTGCACCGCTTGCTGTCCGTTGGTAGCTTCTTTTACCTCTAATCCTAATTGTGTCAGTAATCTGACCATTAGCAAGCGATTTTCTGCTCGATCGTCAACCACCAAAATGCGACGATGCGGTTGATTGGGAGCCAGCCCAATCACGAGGCGATTATTCTCTTCGGGTGTAACATTAACTCCACTGATGGGGCTGACGGGAAGGGTAAAGGTGAAGGTACTACCCTGTCCCAGAGTGCTGCTGACAGAAATTTCTCCGCCCATGAGTTCCAACAATTTGCGACTAATGGTGAGACCTAGCCCAGTACCGCCGGTCGATCGCTTCCCAGCTTGGGCTTGCACAAACGCATCGAAGATGGTATCTAGTTCGACCAATGCAATCCCTACACCTGTGTCAGCGACTGCAAACTGGAGAATCGGCCGAGTTGTGGTTAATGCCCCTGTACCGTTCGCCTCAATGCTGACTTGCAAAGTAATGCTTCCCCTCTCGGTAAATTTGATGGCATTACTCAGCAGATTGAGCAAAACCTGGCGCAGTTTTTGAGCATCGACAAGCATAAATTGGGGAACTTCTGGCTCAATCTCGAAACAAAGGTCAAGTCCTTTAGAACTTGCTCGTTCCGCCAACATATTTCGGAGGGAATGCAGCATCGCAATTAAGTCTAATCCGCTATTCTCAACTGTGCAGTGTCCCGATTCAATTTTCGAGAGATCCAACACATCGTTAATCAAACTCAAGAGGTGATCGCCACTGCGACGAATTGTTTGCAGGTCTTCTTTTTGGTTGGGAGTTAGAGAGGGGTCATGGGTCATCACCTGAGCAAATCCTAGAATCACGTTGAGGGGAGTGCGTAATTCGTGGCTCATATTGGCTAGGAAGGTACTTTTTGCCAAGTTCGCTGCTTCTGCGGCTTCCATTGCGTGCTGCAGTGCCAGTTCTTTTTGTTTGCGATCGCTGATGTCTTTGTGCGTTCCAATCATCCGTAAAGGCTTACCATGTTCATCGCAGGCAACGACTTTCCCGTAGTTAGCGATCCACTTCCACTCACCTGACTTGCAACGCACGCGATAGTCAAAGGCATACTTAACTGAGCTATCTTGCAAGTGACTATTGAGAGACTCAAAAACCCAGAATTTATCATCAGGGTGAATCATCTGTTCCCAGACGTTCACATCCATCACCAACTCACCGGGCTTGTAGCCCAGCATCTCCTGGTAGTAAGAATTTAGGTAAATTTTTCCAGTTTCAATTTTCCAATCCCACAGTCCATCTCCAGAAGCTTCTAGTGCCAGTTTCAAGCGTTCTTCACTCAGTTGTAAAGCGGTTTCCGCTTGATGTTGTTGCGTCACATCGATCGCCACACCACCTACTAGGATTTGTCCAGATAAGTCGGGGATGAGAAATTTGTAAACCAGAAACTCACCCAGGCTTCTATCAGGACGGGAGGCAATCTCAATCGTTTCAATTAGCTCGTTGCTTTGAACAACCGTTTGGATATTGTCTAGAAATTGTTGGGCGATGGCTGCTGGGTAAAGTTCAAAAATTGATTTTCCAATCACATCGTCAGTGGGTAACTCGAAGGTATTGAGATAAGTCTGGCTGGCATAGAGCATTACACCATTTTCATCGGTAATCCAGGCAGGGGCAGGGCTGTGGTTCATGAAGGCTTGGAAGCGAGTTTCACTCTCTCGGAGTGCCTGTTCTGCTTGTTGGCGTTCCGCTTCGTTGCGTTTGCGATCGCTAATATCCCGGCAGATACAGAAGTTCATCATCTCATCTTGTAATTCCACCCGGTTCCAGCTAATTTCCACGTCATATACAGAACCATCCTTGCGGCGATGTCGCGTTTCAAACAGCGGAATAACCTCCTCTCTCTGGAGCATAAGTTGTAGTTCTTCCCTCGTCCATTCAGCATCCCAATCAAACACACTCAGATTCAGAGTTTGTTCTAAGGTGTAGCCCAGCATTTGAGCAAAACTGGGACTAGCTTCGACAACTTTTCCGACCCAATCCATGACCACAACACCGTCCAGTGAAGTGTTGAAGAAGGCTTTACTCCGCAGGAGTTCCTGTTCTAGTGCAAGTTCTGCTTTTTTG
>JAICRN010000486.1 GCA_025937335.1 Microcoleus sp. TY_ISSM_2_bin.22 | reverse complement strand
TTCCAAGTAATTTGACCGTGACAGGAGGAATGGTGCAAGTCAACTTTTTCCTTAGCCCGTGTTGTGCGGCTGCTGCGGCCTTGCTCGAACACCGCTTGCAACACCCGCAGTACCAGCAAATCGGCGTAGCGGGAAAGCGGCGAAGTGCAGCGCGTGTAACCCTCTGACAGCGCCAAACCGAAGTGCGGCTTGGGAGTTGTGCTGTAAACAGCGGGCTTCATCGTGTCTTCTAGCAGGTAGGTGAGAACTCTTTCGGACTTGAGGCCGGCAAACTGCTGGGTAAATCGCTGAAAGTCCAAGGGCAAAACTTCTTCTTCGGTTTCGAGATACAGTTCGCCTCCGAGGTTGTTGGAGAGTTTGATGAACTCTTGAATGTCTGCCGGGTCTGGCATCGGCTGGACGCGGTAGATTGCTGGGACTCCCAAGGCTTGGAGGTGGGTGGCGACAGCTTGGTTGGCGAGTACGACTAACTCGGAGACAGCAGACTGGGCGGGGGGAGCGACTGCAAAAGCTCCTAATTCCCCTTCGTCGTCGAAGTGAGAGTTAGCATCGGGCAAATTTAGTTCAAAAGCTCCCCGCTTGAGCCTTGCCTTTCTGGCAGCCTGTGAGGCAGCAGACATTTGATCTAGGAAAGGACGGAGGGCGGAGGATAAAGGGTGCTCTTCGGCCTCGTCTGGTTCGAGAATTGCTTGAGCTTGCTCGTAGGTGAGGTGGTAGTCAATTTGAATGACGCTGGTTTGAATTTCGTATTCTAGGAGTTCTCCTGATTCGTCTAGGGTGAGCAGTATGCTGAAGGCCAGCCGTTCGGTGTCTGGCAGCAGAGAGCAGCGCTCGTTGAGGGTTTCTGGCAGTACGGCGATGATTTTTTCTCCCAGATGGGCGGCTGTGCCTCGCTTGCGGGCTTCGCGGTCGATCGGGGTTTCTGGCTGCACGTACTCGGCGGCGTCGCTGATGTGGATTCCTACTTGCCAGCGGCCGGGCTTCAGGGTTTCGATCGACAAAGCCCGTTCCACTGGCGGATCGGAGAGGAATGATGTCGGGTCAAACTCGTTTTTGGCTCCTCCCTCGGAGAGATTTTCCTCCAGGGGTTGAGGGGTATAGTTTTCGCTGTTGGTGCTTCCGGGTTCGTTTTTGCTGAAGCTAACAGTCAGGATGTTACGCAAATCTAGGCGTTTTTTGATGTCGGTTTTTTTAACTTTGCTGGGCAAATTTTCGGCTGCTTTGATGACGGTCGCGGGGAACGATCGCGGCAAGTCGTGTTTGCAGCATACGATGTCGAGGTCGTCAGCGGCTTCGGCGTCGGAACCGAGTATCTGTACTACTTTGCCGACTGGCCGATGGGTGCCGAGGGGGTAGCGTTTGACTTCGACGTGTACTAGGTGGTCGATCGCCTCTTGGAGATTTGTGCCGTTTGCGAGCAAGTCTAGTTCAAACAGCAGGCGGTCGTCCAGGGGAATTGCTCTGTAGCTGAGGCGGCCGGTGGGAGTGGAGGTTTGCTTGACTCGCGCCAGTACCGAGGGGTTGGCGCGTTCGAGGATGAGCATGACTTCGCCTTCGGGCGAGCGGCGGCGGCTGCCTTCTTTGATGATTTTGACTAAGACTCGATCGCCGTTCCAAGCTGTCGAGAGGTGACTTTCCCGCACGTAAACGTCTTCTGACCCTTCGGCGTCTTGAATGGCAAAGCAAAATCCTTTGCTCGAACAGCGCAGTTTTGCTTCTACTACGTCGTCTTCAGCTACTCGGCGATAGCGGCCTTTGTCTTTGACTAATATGCCAATTTTCTCTAGAGCTTCTAATGCGATTTGAAGTTTGAGTTGACTGGTGGCGTCGTTGCAGTCGAGTTTTTTCTCTAATGCTTTGGGCGCCACTAATTTGTCTTCTGTAAAATTTGCCAGCAGTGCAGCGATAGAAAATTCCATGTAGCGATCGATCCTCTTGTTTCCAGCAATTAGTCTAAATTTTGGCGAAATCAGCCACGCCCTCTCCCGCCTTCGCTGTGCCTGCTTTCCAACGAATGCGCGGGTTAGTAGGTGGAGACGCGAGCACAGCCGCCTTGTTTGAGGGCGGGGATTTTTTGAGATTCTCTCCCGACACCGGCGAAAGTGCTAATTGTCTGCTGTCTGTCTTTAACTGACTGCTGACAGTGCAGAAAACAGTCCCGCACCCTATTCCCCAATACAATTTTTTAGCGTTGGTTTGTTTGCTTTTATTTCAGCAGCAGCGCCGAGCACTTGGCGAATTAGAAAGCCCCTGTCGGTTCTGAGAAGATGGCTCGATGCTGAAAGCGACGGCTTGAGTCGAGGATGAGCCGATGGAGGGATAGAGAGGGAGAAAATTTGCATTTCTTCCTTCTACCTGTTTCCTTCTGCTTTTTTCCTTCTTTCTTCTTCCTTTTGAAGTGCCTCTTGCCTCTTGCTTTAGCAAAGGATTTACCGGCTCAAGACAAAATTGCTAGTAGCTAACCGCTGCGGTACCCCTGTTTTTTGCACGCGATCGGCCTTTGCGGACAGAGGTGCAACGAGCGGGTCGGGAGCAATCTGTGCTGTAGAAAGTGCAAGGTACACAAAACCGGAGACTTTTACTACTTTTGCCTACTTGCTGTGTCATCTCTTATAGGTAGAAATGACGCCCGGTGCTTATTAGCTTAAACGGCCGGATGTGGGATAGGGTTTAGTGGCGTGAAAGGTTGCGCGGATGACTCACCTTTCATTTATTGTATGTTGAATATGTGCTTTCAGAAAATTGTTTTCGCTGGGGTGTATTAAACTTATGTCATCAGCCCCTTCTGGTTTCAGGGTCAAAAAATTATGTTTGCTGAATTTCGCGCCCTTTATCCCGCTGGACAGTTAATCTGTGAGTTGCTGACTGTTCATCACGGTAAGTTTGTTGTTCGCTGTCTGGTTCAGGTTGACGGCAAAACTCTCGCTACGGGTATGTCGGCTGCTGAGTCTGTTGAGGGTGCTGAAGACCTCGCCCGGTTGCGATCGCTCGCTGTCCTCGGATTTGCTCCGCCCGATCGTGCGACCGATCGTGTTTCTCCCGCTCCGGTTGCTGCGGTTGCTCCGGTGGCTGCTGTTCCAGTTCCCCCTCCTGCTGCTGCTCCGGTTCCTGTGCAGCCGACAAGTGTTCCTCTTCCTGTTCTAGAAATGCCTGTCTCCGACAAATTGCCTTTACCACATCAAAGCAATTTTGTCAATACTGAAGTGAAATTAGATGAAGAACCGATCGCACCTGTACCGGAACCGCTGCCGCCAACGGTCGATCGGGCGGAGGCTACTGGATTTGTACCGAAGCAGTTAGACTCGGACGCTTGGCTCTCTTCCAGCTACGGCGAACCGATCGCGGAACTGGATGTGCCGACTGCTAGCCAAAGTGAACTGCTACAGGGTGCGGCCGAAGTCAGGGAATTGCAACCGATCGCAGTGGGAATTCCGAGCGATGCGATCGAGGATAATTCTGATACGATCGCCCAAATAGACGCCCTCCTCAAACGGCTGCGATGGAAAAAACCACAGGAAACCCAGTGTCTGGAACACAATTACGGCAAGTCGTCGCAGAGAGAGCTTTCTAGCGAAGAGTTAGTAGATTTCCTAGAATATCTAGAAATCTATAGCAGAACCACTGAGGAAATCCAGCGGCTGGGCTGGACTGCCAACCAAGGAAAAGATTATCTCAAACAAGGTTACGGCAAAGAAGCGCGCCATTTCTTAAATCAACAAGAATTGCTCGACTTCCTGCAATATCTCGAATCTTTGCCCTAGTAATTATGCAGGGTTTCTAGGTGTGATGTTGTTTTATAAAAAGCTACATATAGCAGTTTTCAATTGTATGAAATACAGTAGGAACACGGGACACTGTGCCGTGTCCTGCGCCCCAGCATCTGTAATTCACTCCGCTGAAAACTGCTATATGACTGTTAAAAATTAAAAATCAAAAATGAGGAAATATTCTTCATTTTTGATTTTTAACTTTTGATTTAGACGACAGCGGCGATCGGGCGGCTGGCGGAAGGACGGCGATCGATCACTCGATCGACTAATCCGTAGTCCTTTGCTTCTTCAGCGGACATGAAGAAATCCCGTTCGGTATCTTCTTCAATGCGGGAAAGCGGCTGACCGGTATGGGCGGCAAGATGTTCGTTCAGGCGGCGTTTGTGGTACAAAATCTCTTTTGCCTGAATTTCAATATCGGTTGCTTGTCCTTGAGCACCGCCTAGAGGTTGGTGGATCATAATCCGGGAGTGAGGCAAACTCATCCGCTTGCCTTTAGCGCCGGCACTCAACAGAAAAGCGCCCATGCTGGCTGCCAAACCGAGACAAATAGTGCAAATGTCGGGGCGGATGTGGTTCATCGTGTCAAAAATGCCCATACCTGCTGTTACCGAACCCCCTGGGGAGTTGATATAGAGGTAAATATCTTTCTCGGGGTCTTCGGCGTCTAAAAATAGCAATTGGGCAACGATCAGGTTAGCCAAGTCTGAGTCAACCTGTTGGCCCAAGAAGACGATGCGATCGCGCAGGAGTCGCGAGTAGATGTCAAAGGCGCGTTCGCCGCGACCGGATTGTTCTATAACGGTTGGGATCATTGACCGGGCCTGCCTATTACGTATCTTTTTTTAATTTTAGCGATTAGGGTTCAGTTATAGTTAGCGATCGGTGGCGCGCGACCGAGAAATCGGCAAAATCCTTGATTTGTGCGGGGTTGGGGCGTTAATTTGTGGAAGTTGTGGCGGGGGTGCGATCGGATTTCCGATCC
>JAICRN010000328.1 GCA_025937335.1 Microcoleus sp. TY_ISSM_2_bin.22 | reverse complement strand
TTTAAAGTGCAGGCGATCGAGGTAAATTGCCGGAGTGCTTCAATAACCCGCAATACAGGAGCAGCTTCGGCTACCGGGCAATTGCTGCTGTTTCTGGATGACGATATCGAAGCAATGCCGCCTTTGGTGGAAAGCCACGTTCGCACTCACCGAGAGCGTCCGGGCTGTGCTGTCATCGGCCCCTATCCGCCTAAGTTGCAAGGAGAAACTAGGTTTTTTGGCGTAGAAGTGCGGGCTTGGTGGGAAGAAAAGTTCGATCGGATGAGCCAGCCCGGTCACCGATTTACTTATCAAGATTTGCTCAGCGGCAACCTTTCTTTGGATGCAGAACTGTTTGCTCGTCTCGATGGCTTCGATTCGACTTTCGGGAACGCCCGGGAAGATTACGAGTTTGGGGTGCGTTTGCTGAAAGCTGATGTACCTTTTGCTGTAGCGGGGGATGCTGTTGGTTATCATTACGAACATGAAACGAATAATCTCGATCGCTCTTTTGGCCGAGCTCGTCAGGAAGGGCGATCTGATGTTTCGATCGGCCGCCGACACCCGGAACTTAGACCGATACTGCCGGTAGCACTCTACGAAACTGCTGACTCGCTGGTGGATAAACTTGTGGTGGCGGTCACGTTTTTCTGGCCGGCTGCTGTGGATTGCCTGGCCCTGGGACTGAGGAAATCTCTTGATTTACTCGAAAGCTTGCGGATGCGGGGAACTTGGCGGTGGTTGCGGTCAAAATTGCGCGGTTATTGGTATTTGCGGGGTGTCATCGATGAGTTGAAAAGTCGATCGGCTCTTTCTAGTTTTATGCAAGGTGAGCCTGCTCATGCTGACTTGGGCAGACATGAAATTGAAATCGATTTGCAGGAAGGTTGGGAAGCAGCAGAACGAATTATTGACGAACAAAAACCCGATGGCATTTACCTCCGTTACGGTGAACTGTCAGTCGGTCACGTCACTCCCAAATTCGGTGTAGAGCCACTGCGGGGCGCTCACTTGCGATCGATTCTGGCGCTTGACTTTGCCGAACCCCTGGCTCGGGCGATCGCGGTTAAAGGTATGCCCAAAAGTGCTGCTCATTCTGAGCCTAGCTTAGTTGACAACACCCTACTTCAACATCTACAGTTATTTACAGTATTGGACAAAAAACAACTGAAAAATTCTTCCCATCACTGACATAATTAGGCTGGATAAGCAACCGAAAATAGAGGTGTAATGAAGCCTTGAAGTAAGTATAAATAAATAGGAATTGAAGCTTAAAAACACAAAAAACAAAAATGGTAATTATGGCAATAAAATTGATTGAAGCTGATTTTTTAGAACCAATTGCTGACAAGCTGACCCTGGTGCAGACTCAGAATTTGGTTAAGATTCAGCCCTGGGAGGCATCCGGGCGAGAACTTCAGATAGTTGCCGGAGGTGTGCGGTGAGAAATGCGGGAACGCTGCTTTATCGGCGCAAAATGGCTCATTGGTTCGATTTGCTGCGGGTGTTGGTCGATCGCGATATGAAATTACTTTACAAGCGATCGACCTTGGGGATTGCTTGGACTTTAATCAGTCCGCTGTTACAGTTGGCTGTATTTTCCTTTTTGTTTCGCTCTGTCGTACCGCTGAATATTCCCAAATTTTCTTCCTTTGCTTTCAGCGGTTTGTTAATCTGGAGTTGGTCTCAAACGGCATTATTTAAATCAACGGGATTAATTACCACTAATAAAGCACTAATCAGGCAGCCAAACTTCCCCACGGCAATTTTGCCGGTAGTCACGACGATGACTGGGCTAATTCACTTTGTGTTAGCTTTGCCGGTGTTAATTATCTTTCTGGCAATAGATGGCGTCCATCTGAATTCAGTGCTACTTTTGTTGCCGCTGCTGATGATTATTCAGTTTTTGTTGACAGTTAGTTTTGCTTATCCCCTTGCCGCTTTGAATGTCACGTTTCGCGACACTCAGCACACTTTGGGAGTAGTTTTGCAGATGATGTTTTACCTAACTCCGATTTTCTACGACATCAACAGCGTACCGGAAAAATTTAAGATTTTTTATTACTTAAATCCCATGGTGCCGCTGATTGAAGCTTACCGCGCCATACTTCTCAAAGGTATGCAGCCGGATTGGCCGGCTTTGTTAATTTTGAGCTTGGCTGTGGCGGCTATTTTGCCCATCGGACTGGGAATTTTTAGACGGCAAAGCGATCACTTTGTGGAGGAATTGTAAATGCGTGAAGCAATTATTGTCAAGGGTTTGGGTAAGCGTTTTAACCGCTACTCTACCGCAAGACCTTATACGATTATGGAGGCCGCTTTGTCCGGTTGGTGGAAGCTGAAGCCGGAGGCGAGTTTTTGGGCGCTGCGGAATATAAATTTTACTGTTTCTCCTGGGGAAATGCTGGGAATTCTTGGCAAGAATGGCGCGGGAAAATCAACGCTGCTGCAACTTGTCGGCGGGATCGGTCACGCTGAGGAAGGAACTATTAAAGTTAACGGCAGAATTGGCGGTTTGTTAGATTTGGGTGCGGGTTTTCACACGGATCTAACGGGTAGAGAAAACGTGTTTGTGGGTGCAGTGGTGGCCGGTTTGACTCGCCGGGAAGTGGCGCGCAGGTTTGACGATATTGTGGAATTTGCAGAGTTAAAACAGTTTATTGACAGCCCGATGCGGACTTACAGTACGGGGATGAAAATGCGGCTGGCTTTTTCGGTGGCGGTGCATACCGATCCAGAAGTGCTGTTAGTTGATGAACATTTGTCGGTTGGTGATGTGGCTTTTCAAACTAAATGTTTGAATAAGATAACTGAGTTTAAGAATCAAGGATGTGCGATTGTTTTGATTTCTCACACCGCGTCGCAAATTCAGAAAATGTGCGATCGGGCTTTGTGGCTGAAATCAGGTGAAATCGTGGCTTATGGGGAACCGGAAGTGGTAGTCGGTCAGTATTTGTCAGAAATGCGATCGTCCACACCAAATCGTACTCCCTTGCGTGCTGCTGAAGCTACGAGTAGCGGCTCGTTACAGCGAGGTCATCAGAATCGCTTCGGTTCTTTGGAAGTAGAAATTACCGATGTTCAAGTGTTGCCCGATTCAGAAATAGATAGCGGTGATGCTATTAGCATTGAAATCTATTATTCGGTGTCGCAGGACATTCCGGCTGCTATTTTTGCCGTGACAATCAGCAGGGATGACGGTCAAAGTTGTTTTGAGACTAATACTAATCAAATGGGCAGACTGCTGCCGCTGGTGAAAGGGAAAGGCAAAATCCGGCTGCAAATAGACAGGCTGGATTTAGGAAACGGTCAGTATTACGTGAATGCTGGGGTTTACGAGGAAACTTTGGCTTACGCCTACGATTATCATTGGCAGGTTTATCCGCTGTACGTGCGATCGACTGTAAACCAAAAAACGATTCTTTGTCCGCCGTACCGCTGGGAATTTGAGGGCAAAATGCCGCTTTTGGATTTAGCCGAACCAGCCGCTGCAACTTATAATGTGGATAAGAATAATCCCGGGTACGCCAAGATTTTGACTCAGTTGGAAAATAAGCAAAAACCTGACTTTTTAATGATTGGCGCTCAAAATTGCGGCACGGAATCTCTATACAGCCATCTCGAAAATCACTTGCAAATTATCAAAGAAGGTTCCCGGGACATTCACTTTTTTGATTTAAATTTTGAGCGCGGTGTTAATTGGTATAACAAACAGTTGACTCGCAGTGTAGCCGGTGAAAAGGTGCTGCTGTGGGAAATGACTCCTTACTATATTTATCATCCTTTGGTGGCGGAGCGAGTTTACAAGTGTTTCCCCGATGTTAAGCTGATTGTGATGCTGCGAAACCCGGTAAAACGAGCGTGGATGCACTATCATTTAGAAGTGGCGAACGGCTGCGAAAAGTTGGATTTTGAAAAGGCGATCGCTTCTGAACCTGATAGACTCAAAGGTGAGATTGAAAAACTTAAAGCAGATGAAGGTTATTACAGTTTTAATCACCAGCATTATTCCTATTTGGCGCGGGGAATTTATGTAGAACAAATCAAAAATTGGCTCGACTATTTTCCGAGAGAACAGTTGCTAATTATCAAAAGCGAAGATTTTTACACACATACAGGTCAAGTTTTTTCTGAAGTATTGAATTTCTTGGATATTAGTGACAGTGCAAGTAAAGAATATGAAATTAATTATGTCGATGAATACAGCCAAATGCCACCTGAAATCGAACGAGAATTGACTGATTATTTCAAACCTTACAATCAGGCTCTTTCGGATTTGTTGAAAGAAAACTTTAATTGGAGCTAGGAAAAAAGCTTTTAGCCCAGATAGGAATAAAAAAGAGAAAGGTTTACAAATGATTTATAACAAATACAGCAGATTCCACGTTTATGAAGGACACCCGCCTATCGATATCCCGCCGTAGGGACACGGCACTGCCGTGTCCCTACTTCATAAACCTGGAATACGCTGTAATACATGAATCATAGCTGTTTATTCTCTTCATCTGTGCAGTTAGCGCTCTCTTCTTTTAATCGAAAAAAATCTAATTCACCAACCTTTTATCAGCTATAAAAATGAAACGGATATTTTTAGTAGGCTCTCCGAGAAGCGGCACAACTATGCTTCAAAGTTTATTGGCTGCTCATCCTCAAATTATTTCTTTTCCTGAATCTAAGTTTTTTCACTATTTACTGTACAAGAATTTTGCGGGAAAGTTGCCAGGTAGGCTGCAAGCTTTTTTTAAGGATGAGATTCATCGCCCTGAACTTTTGCAAAATTTTGATGATACTCAAAGTGTAGGAACTAAAGTTAGTTGGTTTGTCGGAGTTTTGGATGGTTTGGCGGCGGAAAAAAACAAAAGCATTTGGTTGGAAAAAACGCCGGAACACATATATTTTATTGATGACATAGAGCGATTTTTACCGGATGCGAAATTCATACATCTTTTGCGAAACGGTATGGATACAATAGCTTCTCTGCATGAGGCTACTAGCAGTTATCATGATTTGTGGGGGCCTGGTTGGGATTTAAACCACTGTATCGAGCGCTGGAAACAGGCGATGTTAATTAGTCACAAATATGCTAATAAATCCAATCATATATTAGTCAATTATGAGGAAATTGTAGGTAATAAGGTCAAAAAGTTAGAAGATATTTGTAATTTTATGGGCGTTGAATATGACGCTCAAATGCTGGAAGCTTATCAAGAAACAGCAGCTAGTCTCAGTTTGAATTTACCTTGGCATCAAGGGATTGAGAGAGAGGTTAAAAGTCGTAAGGTTCACAAATATCATAAAATTTTTACAAAAAATGAAATTAAATATATTTTAAATAAGATTAAGCGAGTCAAGGGTGAAATTGTCTGGAAAGTTACGGTAGAAGTGAGCGAACCAATTTCGGATATTTGCGCTCTTCCCCAAATATGCGATCGCCTGTGCAGTACGATCGAACTCGAAGGCATTAAACTCGGTATTCTTGAATTGCCCGTCTGCGATGGCACGGTTGTCGGTGCGGTGTTGGCGGATGCGATCGCAGCCGAGTTTGCTGGGCAAATTCTCGATCGCTTCTTTCAACGCAATCGCTGCGAAAAAGGTAATAAACTGTGGGAAACTTTGCTGGAACCATTGCACAAGAAAAATGACTGGACGCTATTTTTGCAAGAATTGTGGGGGCGTCCGCATTGGCATTTGGAGGATTTCTACAAGCCAGAAATAGCCGAAGAAGTGCCAACAATTACGCTCGAAAAAGATTTGATTGCTGTAGAAGTTAGCGAGGAATTGGCTAATATAAAAGTTGAGCTTTCTGAAATTGACGTGCTGGTGACAGTAGGCGGCGTTGCTGTCGGTATTGTCACTGTTGCGGTGGAAAATAATTTTGTTTCTGCTCAAAAATTGCGATCGACAATTACTCGAAATAGCGGTTTTGAGTTGTGCGTCGCCACCGTGCGAGAAGCTTTGCTGGGAAAACCCCTCAACGGCAAGATTTCGCTGCGATCGCGCTTAGCCTCTCGTGCTCGACAAAGGTCAAATTTGCCCGACAGTTTGAATGCAGCGGGTGCTGGCGGCATTT
This sequence comes from Microcoleus sp. TY_ISSM_2_bin.22, assembly GCA_025937335.1. Lineage (GTDB taxonomy): Bacteria > Cyanobacteriota > Cyanobacteriia > Cyanobacteriales > Microcoleaceae > Microcoleus. Next base: position 611 of record JAICRN010000328.1, on the reverse strand, counting down.
ATCCGCCAAATGCAGTGATGTTCGGCAGGCGATCGGGTGCGATCGGGACGAGTGTCAGCCGCCGGGCCGCACTCCCGGCGGCGGCGCTGCGGGAAATCGCGTCAGCGGCGGCAATTGCGGGGGAAACAACAATGGAAATTGCCTCAGAAAACGAGCTTCCAAAGCAAGTATTTTACGCACCGGAAATTATTGGGCGAAAATCGCCGTATGGGGAAGTTTCTCACTCGGTGAAACCTCAACTTTTTGACAATCATAGCGTTACACAAAGGCTGCCCATTCTCGCCTACCGCCGCATTTCTCCTGACGGTTTAGACGCAGTTACTCCGCAGGTTTTAGAACAACAGTTGCAGTATCTCAAAGACCGTGCTTATTATAGTGCGAGTTGGGAAGATTGGCAAAAAGCTAAACAGGCTAAAACTCCTTTACCCGGTAAAGCTGTATTGATGACTTTTGACGGCGGCTATCTCGACTTTTTCCAATATGCTTGGCCTGTGCTAAAACGCTTTGATTTTACAGCGACTGTTTTTCTGGTAGCGGAGTCGATAGGAAAGACAAATAGTTGGGAAAAAGCCGAATTTGAAGAAGTGCAGTTAATGGGATGGCCGGAAATT
>JAICRN010000799.1 GCA_025937335.1 Microcoleus sp. TY_ISSM_2_bin.22 | reverse complement strand
CTCATTAACGGTCAGCTAGAAATTACTAAAAAACAAGCTGAAGCTTTGGGAAAGTTTTTTCACGTCAATCCAGGTTTGTTTCTGTTTAAATAGCCGATCGTGTATCGATCGAGATTTCCGAATGGTGGTGCACGCGAGATACCCGACTTCTCCCCAAAGTCTGGTATCTAACAACGATCGCGATTATTCGTCTTTCGCCCGAAACAGGTTTTCTACCGACTTCACCAAAAGTTCTCGCGGCATCAATCGAGGCAGATTGGCGATGATTTGATTGGGAATTCCCCCTGTCACGACATTAGACTCATTTTTGTCTAAAGCTTTCAAAGCCTCTCGCACTACTTCCGCTGCTGGAACGAGTTTTTGCCCGCTGCTGAATGCCATAGCTTTCGGAAATTCAGCTACTGCAGCAAAGTTTGATTCTGTCGGCCCTGGACAAAGGCACAAAACGCCAATTCCTAAATCTTTGTTTTCCGCCCAAAGCGCCTCGCTGAAACTCAGAACGAAGGCTTTACTTGCTGCGTAAATTGACAAGTACGGCATCGGTTGAAAAGCTGCGATGGAGGCAACATTGATGATACTTCCCGATTTTCTTTCGCGCATTCCCTGCAAAAATAAGTGCGAGAGTTCAACTAATGCTACAATATTTAGTTGCACCATTGTTAGTTGTTTGTCAAGCGGGCGATCGGCAAAAACACCGTAATCGCCAAAACCCGCATTGTTCACCAACAAATCAACCGTCCAACCTTTTTTAACAACCGCGTCAAATACAGCATTTGTGGCTCCAGGTGCGGTCAAATCTTGAACGATAATTTCGACTAAAATATTGAATTCCTGTTGTAGTTGAGCAGCTAGCTGTTGCAATTTATCTGCGGAACGAGCTACCAAGATTAGATTGTGCTGGCGTTTGGCTAATTCGGCGGCAAAGGCTGCACCAATTCCGCCAGAAGCACCGGTGATTAAAGCAGTGGGCATGAACTTAATTCGGATTATTTGATATAAACTTTATATATTTTAACAATTATTTTGACTGGAGCCTGTAAAATAATTAAAAGGGAATAGGTGAGTTTTATGGCGCGTCTTACCGATCGAGCTTTTGAAATTTTGCGGGCAGAAGTTGACAAGTGCGCGGCGGCTGATAGTCTAGGGGGTGAAGTTTACCGACGGATGGTAATCAAGCGGTTGGAGAAATTACGATCGCAAAACGGCACTTTCGCCTCAAGAGAAGAAATCCGCGATACCTTCAAAGACGAATTTCCCAACTTCAGCGAACAAGTTCTCAAAGCTGCCGTCAAAGCCAACCGCCCGCCCGGATTGTTCGGTAAAATTATCTTTGCTGGGAGTTTGCTGGGAAGTGCTGCGGGGATAATTTGGCTGCTAAATCTACCTTTTCCCATGATTCGCTGGCCCGTGGCGAAAACAATGCCGATACTATTGCTGCCGAGTTTTATGAGTATGGATCACAATTACCGGCAGGCGATCGCCCTTGTGGAACAATCCGATCAACTAATCAATAAAGCCACTGCTGTCGCTGATTTTGACTTGGGCGAAACCAAAGCAAAAGAGGCTCAAAAACACCTTGACGCCTTGCCGGTGTGGTTCCTCGGCTATTACCCAAAGAGGTACTGCTCTTTGTTTAGCTGCAGTTGGCAGTTTACACTCGATGAATTTCAAGCCGCCCG
>JAICRN010000117.1 GCA_025937335.1 Microcoleus sp. TY_ISSM_2_bin.22 | reverse complement strand
TAAAGAATTGCTGTTAAAGTCGATCGACAACAGCCTCCGCTATCTCAATACATCGGCGGCTGCCGCTGCTTACAGCCGCTATCCAGTCGCAGGAGTGACGCGCGATCGAGTTCGGCGTTCCCTCGATCGATTCCGCCAATTAGTTGTCAGTTCCGCAAACCCCGCTCAACTTCAGGAATCTGTCAAGCGCGAATTTATATTTTACAAATCCACGGGCAAAGACGGCCAAGGAACAGTTGCATTTACGGGTTATTTCGAGCCGACTTACGCAGCATCTCGCACGCCTAATTCCGAATACCGTTATCCCCTGTACCGGATGCCGCCAAACATGGCATCTTGGCCGAAACCTCATCCGACAAGATTGCAATTAGAAGGCGAAGATGCTTTGCAGGGAAGCAAAGGATTGCTGCGGGGATTGGAATTAGTTTGGTTGCGCGATCGATTCCAAGCATTTCTCGTGCACGTCCAAGGTTCTGCGAGATTGCAGCTAACAGATGGTAGCGTGATGACCGTCGGTTTTGCAGGCAAAACCAGTCACAGTTATACAGGAGTCGGGCGAGAATTAGTTAAAGACGGAAAGTTTACTTTAGAAGAGTTGAATTTGCCGAAACTAAGGGAATATTTCACCAACTTTCCCGCAGATATGAACAAATATTTGCCGAAAAATCAAAGCTTTGTATTTTTCCGGGATACTAACGGAGTTCCAGCCACAGGAAGCATTGGAGTGCCAGTAACTGCCGAAAGGTCGATCGCCACCGATAAAGCTTTAATGCCCCCCGGCGCACTAGCATTAATTAGTACAAAACTCCCTTATCCGAATGCGGCGGGACAACTCGAACAAAATGCCGTGAATCGGTACGTTTTGGATCAAGATACCGGCGGTGCAATCAAAGGCGCGGGGAGAGTTGACGTATTTATGGGAACGGGGAATTTAGCGGGCGATAGGGCCGGTTATATCAATTCAACAGGAGAATTGTATTATCCGCTTTTAAAGTAGATTAATTCTACTTCATGTGATTGTTTGCTGTGCGCCGAAATCCCGGACACGGCACTGCCGTGTCCCTAAAGATATCGCCGATAATCTATATGCAATCCTCCTTTTGATAATTGCTATAAAATAGACAATACCCCACCCTCCCAACCTCACAAATGCTCAACAAAATTTGGCAATTCTTCAAACGACTATTTCAGCGCCTGTTCGGAACCCCAACCCCACCCACCCCGCCGGCAAATACTGCCATCCGCCCAACCTTAACTGACGCGGAATACGAGTCTAAATTTATGGAAATTCTCGAAGGGGTGAATGCCGGCTGGAGTCGAGGGGATGTAGCGGGATTCTTAATCGCAAAACGCCTTAAAGATGGTGAATTGGCGGCTTGGTTGCGACGGTTTGGGCAAAGATTGTTAGAGGGCGAACATGATGACACCGCTGCTGCGGATGCGGTGGCATCGCTTCAGGAATTGGCGCAGCGGCTGGTTTTGTTAGGTAGAATTGGCAGCGGGGAATTGTCAGAGGTTGCGAGGCAAATTGGGCGCGAGATATTGACACGGTTTCCGCTGCCGGAGGTTGAGGAGGAGGATGCAAAGGGGAGGGTGATTGAGGCGGTGTTTGTTGGGGATGGTTTGGGTTTTTCTGGGGAAGTGAACCGCACAGGCACAGAGGCTGCGGAGTAAGAATCGGAAGTTAATTTAGATGCTGAGGCATGGTGCGATCGGGGGAACGAGCAGTATAATTTAGGAAGGTTTGAAGAGGCGATCGTATCTTGTAATCAGGCAATTGCTCTCAAACCAGACTATCACGATGCTTTGCACAACAGAGAGGTAGCGCAACGTAAGTTAGGACAAATTGAATAGGCGAACTCGCTTGTATCCAGCATTTTGGCTAGGTATTGCGATCGGTATGATACTATTAATAATAAAGCGCAGTTTTTGGGGCTAATTATCATACAGTAAAAATACTACTTTTAGGACAGAAGTGTAGACTAAAAACTTAATTGGTAAGGTTCGCAATGCGTACCCTACAATAGGTTTATACTATTAGGATCAATCCCAAATCTTTGCATCCAAAATCCCAAATCGAATGACACAAGTAATCGGCATTGACTTAGGCGGAACCGCAATTAAACTCGGCAGATTCAGCGAAGACGGCATTTGCCATCAATCCTTAACTGTCCCAACCCCTCAACCGGCAACGCCAGAAGCCGTTTTAGCCGCGATGACGGATGCTATTTTACAACTGAATCCGGTCGAAAATGATGTAAGTGCGATCGGCATCGGCACTCCAGGCCCCGCAGACGCCGCAGGCCGCATAGCCAGAGTAGCAATTAACCTCAAAAACTGGCATAACGTCCCCCTCGCTGACTGGTTAGAAGCTAAAACCGGACTGCCGACCATATTAGCAAATGATGCCAACTGTGCCGGATTGGGAGAAGCTTGGTTGGGTGCAGGAAGGCACTTTAAAGACCTAATCTTACTAACTTTAGGTACAGGCGTCGGCGGTGCAGTTATCCTAGACGGCAAACTATTTACAGGCCATCGAGGCGCGGCCGGAGAACTAGGATTGATTGCTATAAATCCCGACGGCCCGGAATGCAACAGCGGCAATCGCGGTTCTTTAGAACAGTATGTTTCCGTGCAAGCAATTCTCCGGGAAACGGGTTTGGAACCTCTAGAATTAGCCGATTTAGCTAAGTCTGGAGATGCCAAAGCTTTAGAATTTTGGCATAACTACGGCCGCTATCTGGGTATCGGTTTGGCAAGTATAATTTATATTTTAACGCCTGAAGCTATTATTATCGGCGGCGGAATTAGTGCAGGTGCAGAATTTTTCTTGCCGCAGGTTCAAACCGAAATTGAGCAACGTGTGCTGCCGAGTTCTCGCGAAAATTTGCAGTTATTGGTTGCTGAATTGGGCAATCAAGCAGGCATGGTAGGCGCGGCAAAACTAGCTTGGCAGCTCAATACTTAAACCAAATACAAACATACTTTTTTTGTTTTAATATCCTCCGAACTTGTCCTCTACTTAATTTGATTCCCGTGCATTCTTCTAAGTATGTTGCTAATCTCTGCGCTGTCCATCGTCCAAAATTATATCCTAATTATTGAGGTTCTTTCTCTCTAACTTATAATAATATGTCTATATATTTATCTGTGGCTTTTTTGTGATTTCCCTTCATCCTCTCATCTATGAGACTTTCTAGATTGTCATTTTCTCCCTTCACACACTGTTTTAGATACTTTGTTGACTGAGACACCCAAAAAACCAGCGATTTTAGATTGCGTCTTGCCGTAATTGAGCAATAATAAAGTCATAATTTTTTATCTAATATTTGCCTTCTCTTCCTCTCTTAAGGCTTTTTGTAGTTTCTCTATTTATTTGAGATTGAGATGTTTTTGGCTGGCATTTTCTATTGATTGACTAAACTAAATTTTAATTATACCCTATTTAAAGGCACAACAGCTTACAAACCCATTACCAATGCCAAAGCTTCGATTCTTTCTGGCGATTTGAGCGCTCGCCCCAGTATCTGGTTCCAGTTGTGCTTGAACTTTAAATCTCAATTTCGAGCTAGATTTATCATGACCCCTAGCCGAATTAGTATCAGTTTTTACTGTAATTTGTTTGCTACTAATTTGGGTTAAGTTGTAAGATTGTAGTTGTTTGGATAAGCGGTGAGCGGCTGCGACAGCGTTTGCGGCTGCCGTGCAAATTCAATGTGGGAGAGTTCTTGCAGTTTATTCTGAGCTTCAGCTTCAGCTATGAATGAGTTTTTTTTCGAGTTTGTGTCGGTCAGACTCTCGTCGCAAGCTGCTCTCTACTATTAACTATCTTTGTTCAATTCCACCATAATTACTTTTGTGTTCTGACCAACTATATCCACTCACAGAACTGGAGGTCAATTCTCCTTGATTTAACTGAGATACCAGTTGCTGCGCTTGCTTGAGGCTCAACGGTACGCGGGTTAACCATCTTAAAACCGTATTCGTGTTTGGTGTGATGCTTGAATACCTTCACCCATTAAATGTTCGATTGCTTTGCCTTCAAAAAAATTGGGAAATAAATATAATGGAACCCAAACGTGCCCTAACCCATTAATAATTATCGCTTTGACTGCCAGACCCTGACTGACAATCTCACCGGGTTGTTCCCCTACTAACTCGTTGATTTTTTGGACCATTCCCCTTTTATCAAGTAGACCTGCTATTAGGCTAAGATGGTCGAGGTTAGAGACGGTTATCTCAGTGGCTTGATGCACGAACTTCTCTCGATCGATCGAGTTGTTTGCTACCTGAGTTTAGACTATTTTTATCCGCAGAGCGTTGCACAGCGGATGATTGGTTTTTGTTGTTAACTTACACAATCACACATTTTCATCCTGAATCGTTTTACCAAGCATTCGAGCGACACAGGTTGGTTGTTGTCGCCCGCATTTAACCTCATCAGATATTTCTGGAAGCACTTTCTGCTGTATTTTCCAGAATTGACCACGAATCGCAATCGTGACACCGCTTTTTGAGTCTTTCTACTCAAGTTAACAGACAGATCGACTCTCCATTAGCACCCCAACTGTCTGTGTGCCAGTTGAGGGTGCCGAATGTGGGTTAGAGAACTCGATAATTCATCGGTGTATCCGTGTCAAAATCTCTGAGAGTGCCTTCTTCCTTACCCTAAAAAGAAATAATCAAGTAACCGTTTTGGAACTTAGCACCAGTAACAGACTTCCCAGTCAGCGCCGGAGGCAGCAAAATATTGCGCCGCTGATCCCCCCCTTCGATCGTCACTTCCGGCCCGGATTGAATCAATTTAATTTCTTTCTTGTCAAACCCAGGCAAAAACAAACTAACTTGACGCTGTGCAATGTTTATGTTAATCGGTTTAGGAGCTTTTGCGGCCTCAGAAAAATCGGGCAAAGCATCAATTAGCGGCTGCCAGTTATTGTCACTGTGCGCCGGAACCGAAACAGCCGTCAAAGGATCGAACTCGCCAGTAATAGCTTCTGTAACCGCTGCTTGATTGACAATGACACCGCCCACAGTCAAGCCAACTTGTTGAGAACTTCCCCAAAGATAGCGGGCAGTTGCGATCGCACTTGCATCCCCAGTCGTCACCAAAAAAGCTGCCGTGCGGTTCGGATCTGCCAGCGCTTCCTTACCCTTATCCAAAAGATTATCGACTTGCTTAGTAGATTGAAAAGGATTATCCCCAGACAAATCCACAGTCAACACGGTACTGAAAACCGGCTGAATAAAAGGCGACAAAGCTTTACCCAAATCCGAATCTACCAAAGCTTGACGGAAGCGACGGATATACCAACTCAAAATTTCCGGCATTCCCAGCATCCGCAGCGTATCCATGCCGCCGGTACCGTCATAAACAATTACATCGTATTGTTTGCTGTTGTCGTATTCTCGAAGTTCGTTCAACGCCAGCGCGCTGTCCATGCCCGGTAACACTCCTAATTCTTGACCGTAAATCTGCTTGAAAAACGGAGTGCGGACATATTGAGCTTCCAACTTTTTAACTTCGTCCCACCTGCGTTCTAGCAGCGGCGCGCTTTGCACCTGAACTGCTTTGAGGTTGGGGGCGATTTCCTGGGGGTTGAGAGTCAGGGGAGCTCCTAGCAGAATACCCAATGCAGGGCCCGGATCTTGGCCGAGCAGCAGAACTCGCTTGCCTTGAGCCGCATATTTTTTAGCTGTTGCGATCGCGATCGTGCTGCGGCCAGTGCCGCCTTTGCCCAAAAATGTCAAAATCAAAGCCATTTTCTGTTCTCACTGCCAAAGCTTACTCTTTAACATTTAAGCGCAACCTTCAGCCAGAGTGGGGGAGGAGTAGAGTGAAAGAAGAGGAGAGTCGGCGAGTGGGAGAGTGGGAGAGGGGAAGAGTAGGAGACGAAAGGAAACACAGTTATATTCAATCCGTGTATCCGTGTCCGAATCCGTGTCGTGCCCCCCTTCCTTCTACATCTGTTAAACGGATTCTAGCTCATCTTCAAAGAACCAAGTCGCAAAACCGTCAAACTTGACAACCACGCCTACTCCGCTACCGTCAACCATTTTGAATCCGTCAACAGTGCCTACTGGATTCTCCTTTATCTTGCCCACCATATTTGCAGGTATCCGATCTCTGAGACGGCGCACCTTCACTCTCTGACCTACTTCTATTGCCACTGAAATTGTTCTCCTGCTCTATATAACCTATATACAACCGTCCATTTTACAGTTTGGCGTCTACTTCGGAACAGCAACGCCAGCAAGCGATCGCTTGCTATGATTTTCCATCGAAATTTCGACCAACTTTCCCTAAAAAACCCTATTCTAGTGGGGGTTGGTCGATCGTCTCCCCTGATTCGCTTGGGTTTGCCTCATCAGGTTCCACAGCGGCAAGCTCAACTCTCAGAGTCTCGCGCACCACGAAGATAATTATTTTTTATCCCTTCGCAAAAACAATTTTTTTATTAATTGCCACAACTACAGGATTTATTTCCAATTAGTCATCCTTCCGGAAGAAGCCAAAAGAGATTCAGAAGCAGTAGTTAATTTTATGTTTGCTATATATAAATCTTCCATTTCTAACGTTGACATCGGCTAACATTAATCCTGCAAAGCACTTGGAGTCTGGCTTGCAAAATTTTCCGAATATCAAATTTTAGTAAATAGCCATGTTGTAACAGTTTACTAAAATCGGAAAATAAAAAGAAGATTTAATGCTAAGATTTTAGGCGGAGAAAGTTTATTTTTGTTGCTGTATTACGGCATGACAAGTGGAACGATTGCCGGATTTAGAGTGTCTAGTACAGGAAAGGAAGTCTATAAACTTCAATATGACAAAATTGAAATTATGAATAAAATTTTTACCTGCGGGCGATCGAGCAAAATTCCGCTCCTAAGTTTGTCGTTAGCTGTGTTCGCCTGTCTGCCGCTCAGTCGCGGGACGATCGCCAGTCCGCTCTCTCCATCCCCCACACAGCCGTCCAACACTACTAAAATTGTCTCAGTCGCTCGACCGCCAGCACTGCTAACAGCTTCAAAATCTCCAAAAAATCCGGCAACAGCGGCGGCACATCCATCGCCAGCAGAGACAATAAACGCCCAGGGAACAGCGGCCGGACGATCGCTCGAAATAGAAGAAATTCGCGGTACAGTCACCTTTAAAGGGCGGCCGGCGGTTGTGGGCGATCGGCTGCTCGCCCCCGGAGACGAAATCATCACCGGCCCGGATTCCACAGCCCGTTTAGGTATCGACAACAACACCGGGATCGTGGAAGTTGCCGAAAAAACCTCAGTCAGAATATCCAATTTGTCAAGCAGTGCAGGTGGCGAAAAAGACACAGCGATTTTTGTCAGCAGGGGGCGAGTCAGGTTGTCGATTGGCAAAACTGCTGCGACAACTCCCGCAGCCAACTCCTCAAAAATTATCCCGCCAAACCAAATAGCCGCGCTCAATACCTTCAGCGGACTCGACAAATCCAGTCAAATTGCCCAACAAAAAAGTTCTGCCAAAACCGCCCCAGTAAGGGTTGAAACGCCAGAAGGCGTTGCCGGAGTCCGCGGCACATCCTTTGGCCTCAACGTCGGCGAAGGCAAAACCGCAGTCGAAACTATTGAAGGTGCAGTCGTAGTATCCAGCAGCAGCGACTCCGAAGTAGTTGTCAACAGCGGCCGCGCCACGACTATTTTCGCTCAAACCTCGCCCGTAGAGCCTTCAGCGAGCCCTCGCCTAGCTAAACTCAAAGTCCGCAGTTTGGGGAGACTCAGCGGCAATATCTATCGCTTCAGCGGTCAAATTCACCCGATCGACATAATTTATGTCAACAACGAAGCAATTAAGATCGATCGAAATGGCAACTTCAAAATCCAAGGAATTTTACCTCCAAGCCGCCGCCTCAAAATCGTAGTGCGAGGCCCGTCAGTCACAGAACGGCATTACAGCCTCGCCGTTCCATAAACCACCGATCTCCGACTAAAATGCGCGGTCTGTCTCTGAGGAATTGAGTTAGATCGTAAGTCTTATTTGAGTTGATTATTTCCTGTAGGGCCGAAGCATTTTGCCGTGAAACTCCGCAAGCGCAGGCGCAACTAAATCTTACAGTCAAGTTTGATGCAATTCTTGTGGGTGGGCCATGGAACCAGCCCAAAAATACAATTTAGAGACCCAACAGATTAGTCAAAATAAAGAAACTTTGCGCCAAAGCTTCGCCCTTACGGTATGGTAAAAATTCATAACTCTAAAATCGTTTCCGGTTGCATCGAAATACTCAAATTAAGTCAACAGTTAACACTCAACCATTCAGTTTTTAGATACCGAGTCAAGAGTCAACTATCAAGAGGAGTACAACCGGAATTGATATATAGCAATCCTCGCATCGTTTGTGAATTTCTTACTCCCTCCCCTCGATCGGGGGAGGGTTCGGGTGGGGTAAAAAATTTACGACTCATTGAGAATTGATATAACTCCTCTCCCAGGTCAGACTCGAAGGTCAATTATTTCGTCAAATTAATTGCATGAAGTTCAAAAAATGGATTCAGCATCTTAAACACAATCAACTGATCGGTCTCCGGCAATATATAACCACAAATCCTCCCTGGATGACAGGGGCAGTAGTAGGTATTGTTTCTGTAGCCATGCTGCAATTTGGAATGTGGCAACCGCTTGAATATTTGGGATACAAAACGCTATTTCAAATTCGAGAATTGGGAATTTTGCCAAATCCCGGATGGGATGAGCGAATTGTGGTAATTGCGATCGAACGGCATTCCTTGCAGGAATACGGTAAATTTCCTTGGCCTCGCAACCGCTACGCGCAACTGCTAGAAGCGCTGAAAAAATCTCCCCCCACAGCCGTTGGTTTTGACATTCTTTTCCTCGATCCGAGTCCGAAAGATGATATTTTAGCCGCTGCAATTGCAGCCAACGGCAAAGTTGTAATCCCTAGAACCATCAAAGAAGAACCTGTAGCATCTTTAAAAGCAGCAGCCGCAGGTGTCGGACACATCAGCCAGGAAGCCGATAGCGACGGTATTAGCCGCCAGTCAAAAATCTTTCTCAACGGGATTCCTAATTTCGGTTTAGCAATGACTCACAGGTACAATGCGGCTAATCCCCAAGATCCAGTATGGCTCCCACACTCAACAAAGAGGCCGGAAAAAAAAGTCTGGGTTAACTGGCCGGGGAAAACAGAAAATCTATCTACCTATGCTTTTGTTGATGTCGTAGAAGGTAGAATTCCCGCAGATGCTCTGACTAATAAGTTAGTTTTAGTGGGCATAGTTGCTAGCGGTTTCGACCCGATTTCTTCACCTCTCAACAAGACTACGGCTGGGGTTTATTTATATGCAGCCTTGGTTGACAATTTGCTCAATCAACGCTTGCTGCGGCGGCTGCCGTTACTCCTAGAAATTTTGTTATTGTTGGGGATTGGCCCGCTTACGGCTTTGGTTCTGGGCAAGCGAGGTGTTAAAGAGAGAATTGCGATCGCTCTCGGTTTGCCTGTAGTTTGGATTGGGGCTGCTGCTTTGTTATTTGGCTTCTTTTTTTGGTGGGTTCCGATTGCCGCACCTATCGGCACTCTCATTTTAGCTGGCACTGCTTTGCAACTGCGGGAACAGTACGAAAAGCAGCAGTTGATGAGGTTATTTGAAAAGCACGTCGCTCCGGAGACTGCTCAGCTTATTTGGGAACGCAAAGCGGAGATATTTGAACAGGGAGAACTCGAACCTCAAGAACTTACAGCAACGGTGCTGTTTATGGATATTCGTAGTTTTACTTCGATTTCAGAAAAAATGCGACCGCGAGATTTGCTCACCTGGTTGAACAATTATTTGGAAGCGATGACTAACTGTATTATGGATCACGGCGGCGTTGTAGATAAATATATCGGTGATGCAATTATGGCAGTTTTTGGGGTGCCTTTTTGCCATACTGAATATCGACAAATTCAACAAGATGCTTTGAATGCAGTTGCAGCTTGTATTGCGATGCACGAACGGCTGCACCAACTTAATCAGCAGCTTAGAATTGAACGCAAACCTTTAATTAAGTTTGGCATCGGTTTGCATACCGGGCAGTTAGTTGCTGGCAGCGTGGGGGGTTCCCGGCGTTTGAATTATTCTGTAATCGGCGATGCTGTCAACGTTGCTGCTAGATTGGAGGCGATGAATAAGGAAATTGTTTCTGACAGTCCTTTTAATTTATTGGTGACGGCGAGGACTTTTTCTTATGTGCGCGATCGCTACGAAGGCCAAAAAGTAGGAGCGATTCAATTGCGCGGCAAAAAAGAAAAGACTGTGGTTTATGCTATTTTGGGGGAAAAGCATTAGTTATCGGGCATGGGGCATGGGGCATGGGGCATGGGGCATTAGTTGTGATATTATTTCCTGTTAATTAGGCCCAATTCCTTCATCTTGGGGAATTAAAATATTGGTTGTAGGGGCGGGTTTTTCGACAATCTACGCCTTAAACAAATAATCTCAAAAACCCGCCCCCGCCCCACGGTAAATCGAAATATACATTTTTTTCAGGCGATCGCCTGTATTGGTTGATATGGATTATTAGCGGTGTGGGGGCGGGTTTATAAAGCTTGTTTGTACTGATTAGATTTTGTTTGTGGTAAAACCCGACCCTACGGAATTATATTGTTTCCTAATTGCCAATATTTTGGGGAAATTAAAGGGAAAATAAAAGT
>JAICRN010000017.1 GCA_025937335.1 Microcoleus sp. TY_ISSM_2_bin.22 | reverse complement strand
TATCACCTTACGTTTGATTGAAGTGCGTTCTGGTAATACCTGGCATTCTTATTTGACAAGTGTACTTGACCCGACTGTGTTACCGCCTTACGTCGTGGCAGATTTATATCGCAGGCGTTGGAGAATCGAAGAAGCTTTCAATACCGTCAAGCGGCTGTTGGGCTTAAGTTATTTGTGGACGGGTTCTCTCAACGGCATTCAGCTTCAAATTTGGGGGACTTGGATATTTTATGCAATTTTGGTCGATTTAGGTGATGCCGTTGCTGACCAACTCTCTTTACCAATAGATGCGATTTCATTAGAAATGATTTACCGAGGTCTTTACCATTTTTATGTAGCCCATCAAAAAGGTCAAGCAACTGACCCAATTGAGTATTTTGCCGCGCCAGAAAACCGCGATTTAGGTATTGTTAAATCTCCGCGAAAACCCAATGTTAAGTTAATTATTGCGCCTTTCCCCGATCGACAGCGAGGATCTGACTGCTTTTTCTTTGAAACATCTTCTCAAATCCCCTTGACAACTGCCATCCAAGCTTAACTTGTTACGAATGATTTAAATTAGGCTATTTGAGACTGTTTCTAAAAAAGTAAAGCACTCGCCTCGACTTGAAAATGCTGCACTTTGAGACTGCTTTTCCCAACAGAGAAAGCCATCGCATAGATTTGAGAAAAGTTGGGTTTCTCGATGCAGGCGTCTATTGATGTCTACCTGCTGACAATGAAAATCGCAGAGTGCGTGTTGCACACCCTGCGATTCACTCAAAACTACTCTTCAATTACTGCGGTTTTTGACCGTTTTGCATCCTGTTTCTAGCAGTTTGTCGGCGCTGCTGCATCAGTTGAGCTAATTGGCTGCGCTGTTCGGGCGTGAGCACTTCTCGCATTGCGAGTGTACTTTCAAATTGCACCTCTTCCAACTGCTGCCTCAGACCGATTATTTGACGGTGTTTTTCCCGTATTTCGCTGGCATTTGCCGTGCCGGACATCATCGTTTCTAATTCTTGTCTGGCTTGGCGGACTGCTTGCATCCGCTGGGAAACTTGGTCTTTGTACTGATCGCGAACGGCCTGCATTTTTTGCTTTTGGTCGGCAGTTAAATTCAGTTTCTCAAACATCCCACCTTCCTTACCAGCGGGTCGATTGGGACGCTGATTTTGGGCAATTGTTTCCGGTTCTAGGGGATTGGGAACTGCTATTGCTGCGGCTGTGCTGCCGAGAGTCAGCATTAAAACGGCTAGGGCAGAAATGCGACGAATTGACATGAAAATTACCTCTTTGAGATTAGTTATTTGTTAGCGGTTCGCTGTCAGCACTCTGGCTGAAAGTCAACCAGTCTGTTTGCGAGCGATCGGTCATATTTTTTTCGCTAGAATCATGCAGTACACCTTCCCAGTTAGTGACTAAAAATGCTTCTAACTTAGCTGTTTCATTATCTGGCAATTGTGCAGTCTCAAACGCACGGTAGCCCGACCAAAAAAATAGCAAGCCAGCGGCTATCGCAGAAGGAAAAACCCACTTGCGAAAACCGATCGTTCGCGCTCTTTTGCTAGACAGGGTAAATTGCGACTCTCCTAGATAATTTAGCTTGTTCGCACCCGCCTCATTCCTATCTATTGCTGCTAAAAGTTTTTGCTCAAAATCGGGCGCAGCCTCTGGAAGGTTTGGGCGATGTTGCTTCAGGAAATTAACTAACTTTTGGTCGCTGCTTGGGTTATTCATAGCTCGCTGACACCTTCTTTTTGCAAAAATTGCCGCACAGCATTTCTGGCATAAAACACGCGAGATTTGACAGTCCCTGCTGGTAGTCCCAAAATTTGGGCTACTTCTTTTTGCGGGATGTCTTCTAAGTCGTGCAGCACCAATACGCTGCGGTGTTCAAAGCTCAATTGATCCAGTCCCCGCTGCACTAAATCTTGATAGTGCAACTGCATCAATTCGGATGTGTTATCTTTGAGAATAACCTCATCCATTACTTCTTGATTTTTGAGCTGGGAGTCAAAAGAATGCTGTTTAGCAAATGCTTGTCTTTGGTCGGAAGCCACATTCCAAGTGATTCGATAAAGCCAAGTAGAAAAATTTTCTTGGTGCTTGAGTTTAGGCAATCCTTTCCAGACTCGCAGGAATACTTCTTGTGCTAGATCGTCAAGAAGTGACGGGCCGCAGAGTTGGTAAAGGGTCGATCTGACTTTGTGTTGGTAGCGTTTGTAAAGGTAGCGAAAGCAAGTGCGATCGCCCTTTAAACATTGAGCAACTAAGTCCGAGTCGGAACAGTCATCAGTTAAAACATTGGCTGACACACCTAACACCTGTGAAGTCTCCCCCACCAGTTCGTTATCTGAAGTGTTTAGACAGGACGATCGCGAAAAAGGTTCAAATAATTTAAAATATTATTTTGAGCATGAATCCGCTTGGGGTGGAAAACTGCACCAATGTCAGCTACAGCCAAGATGCGTGTTCCACAAAAATTTAATTTTCTTGTGGACCGTTGCTTCTAGCGGGCCCGTAACAGGCAAGATGCCTGTTCCACAAAAATTAAGTTTTCTTCTGGGCCGTTGCTTCTAGCGGGCCCGTAACAGGCAAGATGCCTGTTCCACAAAAATTAAATCTTATTGTGGGGTGGGCTTCTAGCCCGCCCTAAAAAACTGATTGAATATTGTAGTCTTCAGTCGGTTTTAACCGACTTTAGCTATTAGCCAGGGACTTAAGTCCCTGGCGGCTTCGCCCTGTTTACCGCAGAGTAACAAACTCTTCAGCAGTCGATGGGTGAATGCCGATCGTCGCATCGAAATCTTTCTTCGTAGCTCCCATATTAACAGCGATCGCCATTCCTTGAATAATCTCCCCTGCATCTTTCCCCACCATGTGCACGCCCAAAACTCTGTCAGTATTAGTTTCAACAACTAACTTGACAAAAGTCTTCTCATCTGCACCTGTCAAAGAATGAAACATCGGTCTAAACTTGGCTGTATAGCACTTAATTGATTCGGGAAACTTGGCTTTAGCTTCCTCTTCTGTTAAGCCCACTGTAGCTGCTTCCGGTTGCGAAAATACTGCTGACGGCACATTTTCGTGACTGATTGCTCTCGGATTGTTACCAAATTCAGTATCGGCAAAAGCGCGGCCTTCGGCGATCGCAATTGGCGTTAAATTGATGCGGTTGGTGCAATCTCCGACAGCAAAAATGTGCGGCTGACTGGTGCGGCTGTCTTTGGTAACTGCGATCGCACCTTTATCGGTTTCTACTCCCGCATTTTCTAAACCCAATTTTTCCAAGTTGGGCCAGCGCCCGGTAGCGCACAACACCGCGTCTACTGTCAAAGTTTCTGCGGATTCTCCCGACAAAGTTAATTTTAATCCTTCTGGGGTTTTCTCAATTTGTGCGATCGAGCTTCCTGTCACAAAATTGATCCCGTGCTTGGTCATTCCTTCTTGGACGTTGGCGCGAAGTTCTTCGTCGAAGTAATGCAGAATGCGATCGCGCCGGATGATTTGAGTTACTTGACTTCCTAACCCGTTCATAATGCAGGCAAATTCAACGCCGATGTAGCCTCCTCCCAAAATTGCAAACCGTTTCGGCTGCTCTTTTAGCAGGAAGATTTCGCGGGAAGTAATGGCGTGTTCGATGCCAGGAATATCGATTCTGTGAGCTTCGCCGCCGACGGCAATTAAGATTTTGGCCGCCGTGATTTTTCTGTCACCAACTTCGACAGTGTGGGGGTCAATAAATTTGGCGTATCCTGAGATTAATTCGACTCCGGCTTTTTCGAGAAAGCTGATGTGCAGTTTGCTGAGTCGGCGCACTTCTGTGTCTACGGTGGTGACGAGTTTTTCCCAGTCGAAGCTGCTTTCTACTGGACTCCAACCGTAGCCCACCGCATCTTCATAAAGGTGCGAAAATGTTGAGGCGTAAACCATCAGTTTTTTGGGAACACAGCCGCGAATTACGCAGGTTCCGCCTACTAAATCATTTTCGGCGATCGCCACTTTTGCTCCGTAGGATGCTGCTCGCTTGGAACTCGCCAATCCGCCGGAACCTGCACCTATCACAAACAAGTCGTAATCGTATGTCATAATTGTGTTACCAACAATCTCTAACTTCCCAAGTTTACGCTTTACTTTTCTTAATGATAGCTCAAAATTTTTGCCTTTGAGGAGCACTTTTGATAACTACATTTTGAGAACTACATACAGAGCTACTTGAGGGAGCAGGTAGCGTCACTCAACCCTACCTGCTTACTGGTTTGTCAGCTTCGTTAACTCTGCTGCTGCTGTGACTCGGTAGATTGAGCTGGCTCTGTATTCTGCTCCTTTGACGCTGTATCATCGGGTTTTTGGATTTGCTTGAGATGAATCTCATTCACCTGATTGATAAAGTTTTCTATTGCCATTTTTGTCATTTGTTGATGTTGGGCTTCGTCGGCTACATCGTAGCAACGATAAGCTGGAGTCACTCCTAATACAAATTTCTCCTGTTCCGCTTCTAACAATTCCACAGTCGTGTTAGCAGAAATCCAATTTTCCTGAAAAGGAAAGGAGGTAACTATACTGGCGACTATCGAGGCGACAGCGGGACAAATTACGGGCAGCCACTTGAGCAACGATTGACCTGGTTCCAATTTGTCTACCAATACTAAAATTGGTGTGACTCCCGATAAAACAACGGTTGCCAATTGGAAAGTATAGTAAATATTTCTCGAAGTCTCTCTAGTGTTTTTATAGTCGTCAATCAACTCCTGGCAATATCGTAAAGCCTTTTCTCTCACCGGGGTGATCGGATTGTTATCCGAAACATCATTCGGGTTTAAGAGATAATTATATAGTTCAGCTTTTCTTCGGATCTCTAACTGATTAGCACTATTCCGAAAGTTGCGATCTAATTGTCTATTGGTCAGGAACAGAAAAATAAAACTAGAGAGAAAAACAGCTCCCAAAATAACGATAAGTTGGTTGTCTAGAAAAACTCTGGTAAGGATGCCTGCACCCACAAAAGCGGCCAGGGATAAATACTCAACAATTTTCAGGAAAGATAACATTTGTGGACTCGATGAGACTGTATTGGAAATCTCGGTCTGGTTAGTATCGGTAGAATTAGTCATTGCTTTGTAGTCTGTTTGGCGATCGGATACAAGTTTAGCCTATTGGGGCTGCTACTCCACCCAAGCTCTGTCAACGTGGAGAAGAAGAGCCTCAAACCCTTGAAAATTGGTGGCTGGCGATCGTTAAATATTCCTTGTTTAACAGTTGATGACCAATAAACTGGGTTTATTGGTCATCGCTAACCGGTAGGATGACGTAAAGCCGATCGATCTTACCTTGACAGGGGCTACTACAAGCACCCTACAGAGAGAGTCGGTGCATAAATAGTATGGATGTTTTGGCGCTGCTCAATCAAAGTAGGATTTTGCCTGTAGGGGTAATTCTAATTGCTTACACCGTCAGCGGTGGGGAAATCACGGGGGGATTGCCCCTACAAATTTCATACCCAGTGGGTGTCAAAGTATTCACTATGACCTTAATATAAAGCTTCTGTTTATTAAACCTCTCCAGAAAAGCCTGTAAAGGGCAGGCAGGATGCCTACCCCACAAGAATTATTGGAGAGGTCTATTCGCGTCGCAACAGCCGTCACTCCTACCGCGAAAACAGATGGGAAGTGTTAGCTTAGTAGTTAGTTGTGTCGATCGCACAGAAAAAAATGCCTGAACTACAAACCGATACCTACCAAGACCTCGACCCGCAAGTCCTCTCAAAACCCGTCATTGTCGGTCTGGAAGAGGTAACAAAAGTTTACGGAATTGGCGACCTCGAAGTTCGCGCCTTAAACGGCGTCAGCTTGACGGTAAGACAAGGAGAATATTGCTCGATTATGGGCGCATCGGGCTCTGGCAAATCTACAGCTATGAATATTATCGGCTGTCTCGATCGACCTACGAGCGGCAGTTACTATTTAGACGGCGTAGATGTCGCCCAAATGCCGGAAGCAGAATTAGCCGGAATTCGCAATTTAAAATTGGGGTTTGTATTCCAACAATTTCACCTGTTGCCTCAGTTGACAGCATTAGAAAATGTCATGTTACCGATGGTTTATGCCGGCATTCCCGCAGTAGAAAGACGCGAACGGGCAGTAGATGCTTTAACTAAGGTAGGTCTGGAAAGTCGGCTGCAAAACAGACCGAATCAACTATCAGGAGGACAGCAGCAGCGAGTTGCGATCGCCCGGGCAATTGTCAACCGTCCCGTGTTGTTGCTGGCTGACGAACCTACAGGTGCATTAGATACTAAAACTACTCAAGAAGTAATGGATATTTTTACAGAACTCAACGACAGCGGGATGACCGTTGTTATGGTAACGCACGAACCGGAAGTAGCGCGCCAAACTCGCCGTGTTGTCTGGTTCCGGGACGGTAAAGTTATTCACAAGAATCTCAATCCCGAAGAGCTTTCACACGCTGTATTTTAGTATAAGAGTCGGCGACAAGCCGGCGATGTTAATCGCTTATTGGCAAACTTTTGTCGGGTGCATCTCAATGAAAGCAAATCTATGAAAAAAGGGATAAAATGAAGGCGTTGCACATTTATAGCATGATACAGGAAGGTAGGATACAGTTTTATGTTTGAGAGAGTAAACAATCAAATTCACTGATAGGTTTAACATTTCAACTGATTTGGAGTAACATAAAGTTTTTCTATTGCCTTCGAGCTATATCGTGTCTCAATGTGGTATTTTCTCCTTCTACCGTGTCATATATGTTTTATTTATTATATGGTCAGCATCCTCTTGGGAACTGGGGATAAACCACACAGCCATCTGTTACATAAAAAAACACTGCCACCCTTTAACAATCTGCCATAAGGGTTTAAATGTTTCTGCATTGCGGGAACCAATTACAATAGCGATAATCCCTGCTATTGCTTTGTTGACCAATCTCCACAGCCAAATGCAAGTTGTTTTTACCGACTACCGTCTGTAATTCATCTATCTGAGCTATTTCGGAAATTTCACAATAATCTGGTTCGGTTTATCGGCTGTTTCGGATCTTTTTAACCCACTTAATAACTGTATGATGAGAAACCCCAGTCAGACCTTGGGTAAGGAGTTTCTGTCCTTGGACGAGTTGAGGAAATTATCAATTTATTTAAGTCTTGCCGTCAAAAACAAGCCCAGAACTTTTGTGCTTATTTGAAGAAGCATCGCCGACTGATTGTTAACTACGAGCAACTGTCAATACAAAATGTTTGCTTTGGAGGTTCGGGCTCTGTAGATTCGGTAATAAAACAAGTTGATAGAAAGTTGAAAACTTCAGAAGCGCAGTAGTTGATGAAAATTTTAATCAAATGCTTAAGCTATTCTCCATTTAAATTGTGTGTCAAAAATCACTCAAATTATTGTGGGACGTTGCTCTGAGCAACGTCCCGAATATGCAATTTAAACTCGCAACAGCTTAAGCTTCGGTGTACCTTAACGGATCAATATCCGTTTGATGCTCAAAAGCGCAAAACTGGGATGATCCCGGGATAAGTTTCATGATTGAAGCTGGGAATCCAAATTCGTAAGCCTCCGTTGTATGTTTGAAAATTTGTGTCTCGCAGAGCCACGTTAAGAAAAGTCGTAATGTTTACGGCAATACGGCTGTGAGCGGGGGAACCTCCTGAGGTAGTGACAATCTCCTCAATAATTAGACCTTAAATAATTAAGGCTTACAGCTAGATAGTTTTCCTAACCCAGAGGTGTTTTCCTGGAGTACCTTCAAGTTCCATAAATAACTCTCTATCCCTTTGTCAGATTCTTCTTCACAACGGCTAAATTCTAGCTTTTCTTTTACCTTTAACACTCAACTGCTTGGTAATCGATGTATAATAATGCAAAGCAAAAAGCAGATTAATTACAAAAAATACCAAAGTTAAAAGAAAGAGAAAAAAAGACGAAAACGATAGCCTTGAAGTCATCGTAAACATTGCGAAAATGATTGAGCAAAGCCCAAAACCGGAAGCAAAAGAACTTAAAAGCAGCCACCGCACCTTAGACATAGTTTAATTTAAAGATTATCAGTAAAAAGCACTCTTGGCAGCTACAGAGGAGTGCCAAATGATACTTATTACTATATAGCGGAATTGCTCAGTTCCGCCAAAGGCAAAACGACTGCTTTCCTAAAAAGGTTGCAATTCTACAAAAATAGGACTGACGCCAGGAATCATTTTTTACACTATCTGTAGTGGTAAGGTGCGGTGTGCATCGCCCTGCAAGTAGAGTCTGTGCGCAAGTCCTGAGAAAAAGACAGCCCGCACTTTTGTCAACTCCTGTTGCTTGACTTAATCAGTCCTGGACGCAAAAACCCGGTTTCTTGACGTAATTTGGTCGTATACGCTCGATCGCGACAACGAGAGACCGGGTTTTTTTGGGAAGCCTGCGATCGCGAACTGTTAATATCAATCAAAGGAATTTCCCTGCCTAAGGAAGCATTCCACCTCTTGCCGTACTGCCACCGCAGGCTTAATTCGCTTCCACAGCCGCCCTTCCCCCGCTATTTCTCCAAACATTGCCAACATCCACAAACGGCGTCACCTGAAAATGCCCTTGTTTGTCGCCCACGCGCAAAATCGGATACTGCAACTCGGCTGAACCAAAAATCCCGCTATCCGCCAGCAAAGCATCCTGACGGCAGCCCCGCACTGTCTGCAAGCCGCCGAAACCAAATTGTTCTATCGGCGGCAAAAGCTCACCTCCAACCAACAGCAGTACAGCGTCTAATTTTTGTTTGCTAAGTAGGTAGGCGGGATGAAACCGCAAGATGCAACACTGTGTAAACAGGTTTAAGTCACCCAGTCGAGAGCATTTGGAGACTTTGCCCTCGTTGACGTAGCGGCGTTTTTTCGCGCCGACTTACTTAAAGACGGTGCTGCCAATTACTTTCAATCGATCGACTTTTATCGTACCTGGAATGTTAGCAATTCTGCTGGCTGTGCCGGCGCGGGAACTGCAGGCGGCAAAAGCTGTTGGGCTGGAGGCAGGGGCGCTGGGGGCGCTGGTTATGGGAGGGCAGCCCGATTTGGCAGCAGCGGGTTGGGAATCGGAAATTCTTGTCTGTTTTCTCCTCGGTTCGGCAATTGAGCGAGAGTTTCTAGGCCCTGATTTTGGGTCGATCGATCGAACTCCTGGATGCTGTCTTCTTGCTCTTTACTGTCTCTATCTAATTCTGAACCCGAGTATAAATTACGAAGCCGATCGCGATCGTCTGCTGTTTCTTGATTTAGTTTTAATTGAGGCAGTAAATTATCCTGCAAAATAGGCGCTTGCACGCCTGAGTCGGCAGCAACCATCGACTCCCCAACACTTAGAGCTGATAGCAGTGCGGGGCAAATAGCTGCAATTGAAAAACCAAGTGTTAATGCCTTGAAAAACTTGATTTTACAAAAGCCTCTAGAAGATTGCACGGGCATGACAGATTAGCAATATTTGATAGTTATTTGCACTTATGCTCGGGCGCGGCCGGCGCAATTGCAAGGAATAAAGTTACTCTATCACTTTTTAAAGACTTAATTTCTTAAATCAACATAAAGATAGTTGACAAAAGTAAAGTTTTGTGTATTTAACGATTACCGAAAAAAACTCCGACCTCCCAAGCTAGCCCTGTAGGTCGGCGGAGCATTCTATCAAACCTGCGATCTCAGAAATAGGTAAATTTTGATAGAGATTACTACATTTTATTGAGCTGCGATCGCAATTCTTCCAACTCAGCGTCAATCACCGGGCTCGACTCCGAGCTACTAGCTGCGGCCGTTTTACCCGAAGCCGGCAATTGACCTTGAGACACAGATCCCCCGGTCAGTTGAGCTTTCATCTGAGCCAACTCGTCGTCAACGTCGCCGCTTTCGAGCAAGCGGAACTGTTCCTCTAAATTGCTGCCGGCGGCGGCCAATTCTGCCGAAGCTCCCGCGCGAGCTTCAATCTGCAAAACTTTTTCTTCCATGCGATCGAAAGCCGCCATTGAACTGCCAGTATTCAAGGTGCCAATGGTATTGTTGAGCTGTTCCTGAGCCTTAGCAGCGGATATCCTCGCTTTGAGCATATCCTTCTTAGTCTTAGCTTCGGAAATCTTGCTCTCCAAACCGATCAAGTTGCGCTTGAGAGTTTCCACCTGAGCCGATTGCTGATCCAGACTGGCTTTGAGGGTAGCCGCCGTTTCAGCGTGAGACTTTTTGCGCACTAGCGCTTCCCGGGCCAAAGTCTCGTCTCCTTTTTGCAGGGCTAGCTGAGCGCGCTGCTGCCACTGGTTAGACTGAGATTCAGCTTGATTGTACTGAGTCTGGGTGCGCTTTTGAGTCGCGATCGCGCTGGCAACGGCCTGACGCAACTGCACCAAGTCTTCCTGCATATCCGTAACGGACTGTTCTAAAATCTTTTCCGGGTCTTCAGCTTTATTGACCAGATCGTTAAGATTGGCTTTGACGACTCGGCTAATGCGGTCAAATAATCCCATAATGCTATTTTTCCTGGGTGAGGTGTACGAAGTAGGCGGAAAGCAGGCTTGATAGCCCTAGCCCGCAGTTGTGAAATTCACTCTTGTCAGATTTTTAGTGCGATTTAGTTTTTGGCAATTTTTGCAGACAGATAAATCCAGTTTAAAGCGATCGAGTAATGTGATGCAGGCAAGCTTATTCATGCACCTATCTATTGAGTTTAACGTCGATCCGGGAATTCCCCAACAGGCTTCGAGCCATCTCTAGCTGGGCTGTTGAGAAGTTTTTGCTCGTCCCGACTATTGTTCTGCTGCTTGGGGTTCACGATGCCGGCGGCTCGCCCGACGGCAATTTGGGTGTATTGTTGCCCGGAAGCATTTGTGCTTTCATCGCCGCCAACTCGGTATCCACATCGTCGGCACCTTCGAGAGAGAGAAACTTCTTTTCTAAATCGTTAGTTCCGAGTTCTGCGATTGCTTCGGAGCGAGCTTCTAGCTGCATAACTTTCTCTTCCATCCGTTCAAACGCGCTCAAAGCGCTGCCGGTACTGAGATTGCCCATCATTTCTTGCAGCCTTTCCGACGACGCGGCCGATCGAGCTCGGGCAATGTACATATCTTTTTTAGATTTTGCCTCGGAAATTTTACTTTCGAGCGCCCGCATATTTTCTTTAAGTTTACTCACAACAGCCGTTTGTTGTCCGAGACTGGCTTTCATCGCCGTTGCCGTTTCTTGATAAGATTTCTTGCGCGTCAGAGCTTCCCGCGCCAAATTTTCCTCGCCTTTTTGCAAAGCTAGCTGCGCCCGCTGATGCCATTCTGCGGCTGTAGACTCAGCTTGGGAACACTGGCGTTCGGTGCGTTTTTGAGCCGCAATCGCCCCTGCCACAGCTTGTCTGAGCTGCACTAAATCTTCCTGCATATCCATTACAGCCTGTTCCAGAATTTTTTCTGGGTCTTCTGCTGCACCGACCAAACTGTTAATATTGGCTCGAATCACTCGCCATAGGCGATCGAATAATCCCATTTTGCCAGTCTCCCGATTTTCTACTTTAGAATTAAGACAGAGAATTCAGAATTAAAAACTAAAAATGAAAACTCATCAATCGTCTTTTTAATTTTTAATTTTGAAAATTTAATTTTTTCTAAGTTAGAGCGTCATGATTATCTTTAGGATGGGTACGGCGCGAGCGTTACCCATCAAAACTGAGCAAATGTTGGGTGAAGCGAAACGGAGGGTTCGTGCCCCGGGCCCAACCTACTCCCCGATCATCAGTTTAATTCTCTTTGCCTAATTTAGGGCTGATAGTATTGTGGCTTCACCCCTTTTGCTTGGAGTTCTTTCACCAAACGTTCTGCTGAGGCAGCATCGTTCAAAGCCCCCATTTGGATCTTGACACCCTTTGAGAAGTTCCGCACGTAGGCATCGGGAACAGCGGTTCTGGCTTGCTGCAGCGATTTTTCGTCTGTGTAATCGGTGACAACGTAATAGAAACCGTCGGCAGCCCGTGCAGGCCTTCCCAGGGGAGATGCCGCGGCAGGCTGGGCTGGGGATGCTGTCGCCGGGGATACTGTTGCCCGGGATGCCGCGGCAGGCTGGGCTGGAGATGGTGTTGGAGGCAGTGTCGGCAGTGTCGGGACAGGCTGGGCCGCGCTAGGGCTGGGACTGGGAAGCAAAGCCGTACTCAGATTGTTGAGTCCTTGTTCCCTGCCTCGGGCCGGGTTGCCGTCTTCTGTAGGAATCGGAATAGCCACGCCCGGGCCCGGAGGCGCTGCCGGATTTGGCGGGATTGATGCTTTTGGCGACGGGGAAGGAATCGGGCTGGCTGTCGGCTTGACGTTGCTGAGAGTGCTCAAATCTAGCTCGACAAATTCCTTGGATACCAGATTTGGAGCTTTCGGCAGTTCCTTGGTGCTGGTATCTGAGATGGCAGTAGAGGCGGGACTGTCGCTTGGAGAGGGTGAGGTACGATCGAGCAAACGGTTCAGGCCGGCCATCTTAACCAGACTTGACGGGTGCATGACTGCGTAGCCCAAAGCCGTGCACGACAGCAAAAACAGCAGCATCGAGCTCAGTCCCAAGGGAGTTAACAGACTGGCGGCTAAACTGCGTTCGACCGTAGGGTCGGCTTTTGACTCGTCCAAACTTTCGATCAGTTTTTCGCTTGATTCGAGATAATTGTTGGGTGCGAAGGCACTGCTAGATAATTTTGTGCCACCCCTGGTAGTTGCTAGCGGGGCATCGCCCTGGGTGCCGGCAAGGGATAGGGGTAGCGACAGGGGATGCTGGGTTTCCTCCGCAGTCTCCGGCGCCAAATTTTGGGTTAGCTGTTGCTCGGTTGTGGCTGTTTGCTTGCCGGTACGAACTGATGGGGATACCCACTGTTCGGCGCGCCGCCTGTGCCTTCTGTATGTTGTCAGTTCTGCTTCTAGGTTTACATCCAGACTCCCCAGGACTGCTTGCAAAGCAGGCTTGATTGGGGTTGAAGAGGATTGATGATTTGGGGATTCAACCGAAGAACGCTTACTCATTAGCAAAACTCCTACCGCCTCTAAATTGATTTTTATGTTTTGATTTTGACATTCCCGTGCCTAAAGGCGCGGGGATTCTTGTTTCACAGGGATTCCAATGAATTTACCCTCGTGCCGTGCATCACAGGCCGTATGCCCTACGGCTGCAAGTCCTCGCGTGAGAACTACTTGTGGGGCTGCGACATCTCTGTCGGTTGTACAGCCGCAATTGTGACACGAGTGAGAGCGTTGTGATAACTCTTTTTTGCCTCTTGCATTAAGGCAATTGGGGCAGATTTGGCTAGTCTTTCTTGCGTCTAGTTTCTGGAAACATACACCGCGCTTAAAGCAACTTGGCTTCAATATGTTGAAGAATTGCCCAAACCCAGCTTCTAAGCCTTGCTTGCCTAACATCCCCGCTTTGAGTCCGACGAGATTAAGGTCTTCGACAAACACCATACCCGCGCCATCACAAATTTGATGTGACAACTTGCGAT
Source organism: Microcoleus sp. TY_ISSM_2_bin.22 (assembly GCA_025937335.1). Lineage (GTDB taxonomy): Bacteria > Cyanobacteriota > Cyanobacteriia > Cyanobacteriales > Microcoleaceae > Microcoleus. The sequence goes on along the minus strand of JAICRN010000017.1, from coordinate 7,417 downwards.
GCCAATCTTTTCGCCAGTTTGCAACGTATTCATGAAGCAAAGCGACTTTTTGCTGAGCCTTTTTCTTATTTGACCCGATGCTTTTTCGCGTTACGCGCTGTTGCAGCAATTTCAGCTTGCGTTCGGCCTCAGCAAACAACCTCGTTCTTTTAATTAAAATCCCGTTAGAAGTTGCTATAAAATTAGTCAACCCTACATCAATTCCTACGGGATTGCCGTGAGGAATGATATCGGGTATTGACACATCCCATTGCAATGTCAACATTATGTACCAGCCGCTATACCGCCTAATTACGCGAGCGTGTTTGACGATTGCGCCCTGGGGGATGGGACGGGACTGCCAAAATTTTATCGAGCCAATTACAGACAATTTCAAGCAGTTGCCTTGATGGAAAGTTGTATCCAATTGCGGGAAACTGCAAGACTTCAACGCTCCCTGCTTTTTAAACCGAGGAAACCCTTGATGAATCTCCAGCATGCTGACGAAAGCTTTTTCCAATCTCCGCAGCGTTTGTTGCAGTACCTGAGCGTTTACTCGTTGCAGTGCCGGGCCTGTCTTCCTGTATGCTGTTAAAGTCTTGCACTGGCTTGAATATGTCGGTCTAGGCGTGTCAGCCGACATAATATACTCGGAGTGGATGGAGCAAGAGTTTATTTGACATTTGCGTGAGTTGTACCAATCTTTTCGCTCTTTTAAGGAATAGTTGTACACCTGGCAGCACTGTTCTAACCAATGTTCAAAAACTTCTATCTGTGTCGCTTTGGGCTTCAACTTAAATTCCCAGGTCAAATTAAACACTTGCTTCACCTCCTTGACTTAGTATACAGCAGCTCTACGAATCGTCAAAGGATTTCTTAGAACCTCTTAAAGTCGATCGCCGATCGGCGATCCTCTCTCCCCAAAATTTTGGTATATATAGACAAGAAGCTGGAAAACTTGGCTATTTCATGATTAGCTACTTTTGGTGTCAATGCAATAGGGGCCCGATCGCCTACTGTCGATCGCCGGTAGCTATCTTTTGATTTTTATTTTACAACTTAATTGTTGTTGTGTCCCGGAGGCTGCTTACCAAAATCCTCAGCAATTTTTTGTATCCGGAGCTACCGCTGATTTATAATTTTTCATACTCGTTACGCAGTTGTACTTTTTCTTGATCCCTGACCCTTTATAAACTTTTAACCTCTGTTTTTACCCATACACTGAGCAAGGACTGAGCTAATTGTTTCTATATATAACGAGATTATAAATAAATTATAAAATTAAATTATGCTCCGGGGATCGCTACAACCCAGACAGAATAAAGGCTGGGATGCTCTAAAGCCTGCTAGCTCTGCAAAGGAGAATTAGAGATGAAAATGATTTCCCTAAGAACTTTTATGCAAACCTCCTTAACTTCACCTTTAACTTCAGCTTGTCGTCACTGCCGTCACTATACCCCTGAGGGCAGACGCGGGGGTGTTTGCGCTCTACTAGGGGGGCCGGTTCAAGGTAACTGGAAAGCTTGTGCTTTAGCGGTTTCGCCTTTTGGGGCATCTTGGGAAAACATAGAAGAAATTGGACTGTGGCAAGAACCGACTCTGACGCTGCAGGATGCGGCAGTCCCTCTTTCCGAGCGCAATGCCTGCCAGCTTACAGGCACAACATTAACCGAAAAATCGGCAGCAGTATCGGTCTAGTTAGTCCGCAGCATGACAGCTAATACCATTTTCGATTTTCGATTTTCGATTGGGGAATCACTGATGAATATCACGGTTTGGATCTGGCAAAGCAGTTTCATTCTTTTTGGGAACTGGTATCAATACTGACACTTTTGGACGATGGGGTGCATTTGGCTTTACTAACTCATAACAATCAGCAGTATCTAGTTTAATATGAGTACATAAAAAAAATAATTTCTCCTTCCAGCTATGGCAGCCAAGGATATTGACTAAAATCAGGTTGCCGTTTTTCCAAAAAGGCTTGTTTGCCTTCTGCGCCTTCCTGGGTCATATAGTACAGCAAAGTGGCATTTCCCGCCAGTTCTTGCAAACCGGCTTGACCGTCGCAGTCAGCATTAAAAGCTGATTTCAAACAGCGAATCGCGATCGGACTTTTTTCTAAAATTTCCTTAGCCCACTCAATGCCTTCTAGTTCGAGTTGTTCGACGGGCACGACGCAGTTGACTAAACCCATTTCTAGGGCTTGCTGTGCGCTGTACTGGCGGCATAAAAACCAAATTTCTCTGGCTTTTTTCTGGCCGACAACTCTGGCGAGATAGCTAGCTCCGAAACCACCGTCGAAACTGCCGACTTTTGGGCCGGTCTGTCCGAAAATAGCATTGTCAGCAGCGATCGTCAAGTCGCAAATTAAGTGCAGAACGTGACCGCCTCCTATTGCGTAGCCTGCAACTAAAGCAATTACAACTTTGGGCATCGATCGAATCAACTTCTGCAAGTCGAGTACGTTCAACCGGGGTATGCCACCTTCGTCTACATATCCCGCCGCACCCCGCACGCTTTGGTCGCCGCCGGCGCAAAAGGCGTATTTGCCGTCTGTATGAGGCCCTGCACCGGTGAACAGGACAACGCCGATTTTTGTATCTTCGCGGGCATCAGTAAAGGCATCGCACAGTTCCTGCACGGTTTTGGGACGGAAAGCGTTCCGTTTGTGAGGTCGATTGATGGTAATTTTGGCGGTGCCGGCGCTTTTGTGATAGAGAATGTCTTCGTAGGTTTTGGCGGTTTGCCATTCAATTTGCATAATCAATCAATTTTAGATTTGAGACCGAGCTGGGTCTATCAAGGCAGCGACAAGTCGCTTTTAGATTTTAGATTGATTCGGTTCAATGGGATACAAGGATCGATCGGCTCTTGCCAAAAAAATCAAGCCGGACTTAGGCAGAAACCAGGTTTTTCACCAAAATACGCGCTGCAGCGTTCTTGGTATGGGTTAAACAACCCGGTTTTTGAGGTTCTCTGCGTGCAAGTCCCCTCTAAAATGGAAAAAGCGTCAAATCCTCGGACTCCTCACTCTTTTACTGCAACAGAATTTATATGCGCTGGATTATTGGCGCAGTAAAAGAGCCAACAGGTGCTTTGCTGCTTTGGCAAATACCGGATCGCAGGACTCGAATTCGCTGGGAGCAAGTAAAGCTTGAACTTCGGCAAAAGCTTCAAAGTCCAGGGTTCCTTCTTTAGTAAATAAACAGTCTATGACTGCAATGTGTCTGGAGTCGAGGCCGAGCCGATTTCCGATCGACTGTAGGTACATTTGCTCCCGGAGGTCGATGTGTCCGTCTACTGCTGACATTTCGTACCCGGAACCGATGAGCAACAGCTTTTCTGATTCTGAGAACAAAGCTGTCAGGGTTAGCAATTCCGTGGGGTTGAAGTAAACCTGCTGTTTGGAGACTCCTTTGACAAGGCGCTGAATTAGTTCTATCCGATCGCGGTCGCCGCTGGCAAAGGCTTTGAGAGTCTTTTGCAGCCGTTCTTCTTCTTCAACTGCGATCGTCCTGTCAATAATCATCACTCCGCGCAGAATAGAAATCAGAGCAGTCAGAAACACTACCAAAGGAGTGATATCTTGTTCGCGGAGCTTTTGCCGGCTAATGCGGCACAATAGCTCAACAACTTCAGTGGAGATTGTGGTGGTGTCCATAATTAAAAATCACTCTCTAATTAAGCTGTAATGTAACTTTCTCGATCTTAAGTTTTTTTTGTTACGTAGGTATGAAGTGAATTCTAAAACTGAGCCGTTGTCTATTAGTGATACTACTTATTTTATTCACAAACGCTGGATGACTAGGGCTGTGGAACTGGCACAAGCAGCCGGTGATGCTGGTGAAGTACCCGTGGGTGCTGCAATTGTTGACGGTACTGGCAAATTGATTGCCGAAGCGCAAAACCGGCGAGAGCGAGATTGCGATCCGACTGCTCACGCTGAAATCTTGGCTTTGCGGGCGGCCGGGCAAGTGTTGCAAGACTGGCATCTCAACCAATGCACGCTCTACGTAACGCTGGAACCTTGCCCGATGTGTGCTGGTGCTATAGTACAAGCTCGGATCGGTCTGCTGGTATACGGAGCAGATGACCCGAAAACTGGCACGATTCGGACTGCGGCTAATATTCCAGATAGCGCGCATTCGTGTCACCGCTTAGAGGTGCTCGGCGGTATTATGGAGTCTGTTTGCCGCGATCGGTTGCTTTCTTGGTTTGAAGCGCGCCGGAAAAATTAACCGGTAAAATTTTTTACTCTCTTCTGGGCGATGTTTAATCGAACTTGACCATTTAACTGAAATAATAGATCCGTAATTGCCCGCTCAAGCTTTGGAGGCGGCTGGCTGCTGTGCGGTAGTGCTTGCCGGTTGCCTGAGGTTTTACCTGTTAGAGATTATCTCTTGCGGGCGCCATCGCTCGATCGCCACAATGCCAATAGCAAAAGTGTCCCGATCCAAAAACTAAAGATTTGTCCAACAACTTACTTTAGACTTTAGATCTCGATCAAGCAGCTTAATTGCTATGCCCCACACCGCCACGAGCGCCGTTGAGTTCAGTAAATCATCTCTAGTGAAGCCAATGCCTGCCAAGGTAGCATCTAATACCTCTCGCGTTTCTCCTTGGTTAACCTCCTTGCTCTATCCGCTAGGTCACTATGTTGTCCTACCGTTTCATTTTGGCAAGATTGAGATAACCGGACAGGAGCACTTGCCGAAAGACGGGCCTGTCATCTTAGCCCCTACGCACCGCTCCCGGTGGGATGCCTTGATGATGCCTTATTCAACCGGACAGATGGTAACTGGACGCGATTTGCGGTTTATGGTAACTGCTGATGAGGTGAAAGGACTGCAAGGTTGGTTCATCAGACATTTGGGAGGGTTTGCTGTGGATATCAAGCATCCAGCAATTAGCAGTCTCCGTTATGGGGTGGAATTGCTTCTCGACAAGCAAATGTTGGTTATTTTCCCCGAAGGCGGCATTTTTCAGGATGGCGAAGTTCACCCGATCAAGCCTGGATTGGCTCGTTTGGCAATGCAAGCAGAGTTGAGCAAACCGGGTTTGGGGGTGAAAATTGTACCGATGAGTATCCGCTATCGCCCGCGCATTCCTCGATGGGGTTCTCAGGTAAAAATTGCGATCGGTGCTCCGATTTCCGTGGCGGATTATGCCAATGGTGGTGGTGGTAAAAAAGAAGCACGATTTTTGACGGCCCAGCTCGAAATGGCTCTTAAAAATCTTGATGAAAGTTGAGAAGAAGAAAGAAGGAAGAAGGAATTATGATATAATGTCTTCGGGTGCTGTGGAGAGTTGCGGCACTTATTTTGGTTGGTTGTGTCTGTATTAAAAGTCAGCATTAATGGATTGTGCTTTGAACTTTAAGCCGGGTCAAATTGTCAGTTTAGAATGTGGAGATGCGTGCCTGCATTCAGAGATGATCCAAGTGGTTGAGGCACGTCAAGTTGGTTGGGTTCGCCCTTTAATGTTAGTCGTATCGGTGTCGGCGAAGGATTCACCCACTGAATACACTTTATCGGATTTGCGAGATGGTGCTGATTTGCTTTGGCCGCTGAGCTTGTTTCGGGCGGCTTTAGATACTGAGGTAATTTCACTGTTGACTGAGTTGCACTCTCTGGATGCTGAGAAAAAGGATGGCGCGATCGCTTCTCGGCAACTTAGAGATTTTGTCGATCGAGTGTGGGAAGCTTTTCCGACTGCTTTTCATTAGACCTCTCCAACAAACAAACTAGCAGTGTAATCACTTCAATATTATAATAGGATGTTCCCTTAAAAAAAGACTCAACTTCGGGAACACATAGAAAGAAAGACATCGCTCAGAAAGCACGAGGTTATTGGGTGTAGACTATGACTATAGAAGATTTTTAGTAGCAGTCAATTAGCACGTCAATATTTAGCAGGCTATGAAGATTATGGCAAATTTTTTCACCAAATTGCCACATACTCTCACCAAAGTGGTTCAATCCTCCTCAGTTGAAAAACACCAAGATAAAATACTGCTTTGGAAGCAGTAAACCTCTCCCAACTAACCTTAAACTTCCAAGGGTTAGGGGAAGAATCGGTCGAACTTATCCTAGCAAAAGAATTAGCCGATCGGGAAAAGTAGTCAGACTTGATAGACCTTTATCAATAACATCTTTACCGGGCTAAATATCATCGCTGCTAAAATTTTGAAATTATTGAAGGGTAGCGTTTCCGTATTTTTAGAAGAGGGAACAGCAGATTTATTTTTAGGTAACTTAGAACCCCTTTGAGAATCTCACCTCAAGCGCTTATCAGACTCATAAAAAAAGGCATTCTATTGGTTAGCCATTCAAAATGACGCTGTAGGTATTTCACGACAACCTGCTGATAGTGAAATCCCCATCAGAATTTTCGCAAGCCATACAATCTTTAGCCCGACGCAGCTTAGTGGAAAAACTGTTAGTAGGAACGCGATCGATGTTTATTCTAAATCCCGTATTCAAATCATACATTCAGTGCAAGTTAAATCTTATATAAGCTATGGGTAATTTCACCCGATCGCAACGGAATTCAACCACAGAATTAATTTTTTCTATTTTACATCGATCGCATAAAAGCATTCACCGCATCAAATTGAGCCGCTATCCGCGAATAAAACTAGATCGCAAATCCAACTCTGGCAAAAGTTCGCTCTTGCTAACCAACTCATATCCCGTTGGACGCAAACAATAAACCGAAATTACCCCAGCCTCCCAAAACAAAACCTCCTGCACTCCCACCCGACGATAGATTTCCAGCGTATCAATTCCACTACTGGTTACTGTCACCTCGATCGCCAAATCAGGAACTGACTTGCGCGTACCCAAACAGTAAGACTCATCTGGTTCCTTCCGTGGGTCCAATTCCTGTATCCCGATGGTTGTACTACCGCGTGCACAAAAACCGAGGTTTTTCATCCGCATATAAATCTCTAAAAGCTGGTCTAAATTTTTTTTCGGTACGATCCTCAGATAAAAAAGCCAAAATTTCTAAACACGCATCCAAATAAGTTAAACGTGTCCCGGTTCCTGCCAAATCTGCATCCAACTTTTCCAGAGTCTCCCATGTCACGTTTGACAGGAAGGCTCCACCTGTACCCAATCCTGCTTTAGAAATTGTGACAACCATCTGACTTACCTTTCACCATCTCTTTTTAATAAAATAGCAATTGCTATTTTTAGTAGGACTTACGCATGGAACCCAGAAACGGGGTTTTTTATGATGAAAAGACGCTTTGCAGCCCGTAGAGTCGGTCAGTAAAAAACCCCATTTCTTTGATAGGAGTGCGCGAACTGTTTATGTTTGTAGTTGCGCTTTCTTCGCCGGCGGCTCCATGCGTCTAGGACAGTCTCTAAAAATATTTTTCCCCAACCAAAAAGCGCCCCTATTTCTAGGAGCGCTTTTTGTTAATCAAAAGCTA
>JAICRN010000303.1 GCA_025937335.1 Microcoleus sp. TY_ISSM_2_bin.22 | reverse complement strand
GGTTTGAGGACGACGACCCCCCCAGTGGCGGGCGGATTGACTTGAAAAAATAGAAAAATATCGGAGGATTTGGCAGTGGATTGGTTGAGGGGAGTGAATATCTATCTCGTCGGGATGATGGGTGCGGGAAAAACAACGGTGGGGCGGATTTTGGCAAGAAAATTAAAATACCGTTTTTTTGATACGGATGAACTAATTGTTCGAGTTGCTAATCAGTCAATTGCTGAGATTTTTGAGCGAGAAGGGGAAGAGGCATTTCGGGAACTAGAAACTAAAGTGCTCGGCGAATTGTCTGCTTATAAAAATTCGGTCGTGGCTACGGGCGGCGGTATTGTTGCCCGATCGATGAATTGGGGTTACTTGCACTACGGTATAGTGGTTTGGCTGGATGTGCCTGTAGATCAACTTTACGATCGATTGCGTTCGGACACCGCTCGACCCCTACTGCGGGAGGGCGAGATCAAATCTAAGCTGCAAAGCCTTTTGAACGAGCGAGAGCGTTTCTACACTCAAGCAGATGTCCGAGTCTGTACAGGTGCGGGCGAAAGGCCTGAAGCAGCGGCGGCTAGGGCGATCGAGGAAATCCAAAAAGTTCTCAAATCAGAAACCGGGCATGATATAAATTAATACACTCAGAAACCGGGTTTCTGGGAAAATAACAGGTTTCTGAGGACTTTTGATACCAGTTCAAAAAAATAATCCAACTGTACGCAAGCTCGAAACCACCAGCTTCATCAGTCATTCCCCAATCTAAAATCTAAAATCTAAAATCTAAAATTTCAACTGGTATGACTTCAGTAAAAATACTGATTTTTGCGTGAATGTATCTGTTTAACCGCCCAATGTTTGGGAATCAACCGGGTTTGAGTAGATGCGATGTGTAAGTTTTATAAGTATGAAGATGTGGCGATGCGGAGATTTTATCCAAAAACTAATGGCAGACTCGTCTGATGCGTTAAAGTCGCCTATTGAGTTCTCCCTAAAAATAAAAGGGCCCCACCGCTGAAGGGCTGTAGGGCGCAAGGACAGTTAAACGCTAACTTGATTGTCGGGAAATTTAGCATCAATGTTATCGTCCTATGTGACGATTTTACGATCGTCCATTCACTCATCAACTCTCCCGTATCAAAAAATGTAACCCTGTATCGATCGCTTCTAAGCTGTCCTATTGTAAAAACAATACCTCATGCATTCTGACGAGCAGCTCCCTGAAGCTGCTTTTTTATTGCGGTCGAGTTTTTGACTGCCGAACTTGCGGGTTCTTGGGAATAACATTTTGAGCAACAGTTGCTACATCTCAATACTGCTATAGCGGTTTTCTGTTGCACTGGGTTCGTTGGTAATTGGTGATTAGAAATTGGCAACAGGCGACGGGGAATCAGTAATTGAGAATCTGTATCTCGCCAGGGTTGAAACACGCATTGATCCGGGTGGGAGATTGAAAAAATGAGCTGTATTTATGGATTGGCGTTCCGATAGTTGTGGGCTAAAAATCTGTGGCGAGTTGGAGAATTTGCTTGGGTGAATTTGTTAGACCCAATTAATATAATACGAGCCTGCCTGTTTTTAACAAAAACTCCATCGCTCCGCCCAACCCCACACCAGTTAAAGAAATGGTAGCTAATACCGCAAAAGCCCGCCAAGTTTTCCAACCACATATTTGAATATCGAGTCTTGCCAAAGCTCCGGCTGAAATCAAGACTAAACAAGTAGCAAAAAGGTGTAACCAGGCAATAAATACCACAGCCACAAAAGCTCCTAAAATAATAGAAATAAAAGCACCTATATCACTTGAAAACCACTGCATAATTAAGGCTTTTATGTCTTTCAGCGGGAATGACAAGCCGACAGATAACAGTAAAATAGAAGCTACGGCTAAAAACCAAGTCAGGTGCGGGGGAACATCAAACTCAGATAATTTCCAGCCAAAAATAAAATAAGTAACAAAAAGTAGAGTTAGGGAAACCAAAGAGTTTTTTTTCATCTTACCGCTCTGTGGAGTCAATTCTTTAATTTCAAATCTCAAATCTCAAATCGACTGAGAAATGCCTTTAAATGATTCCGATGAGTTTTTACACGGCCTATAGGTTAGTAGAAATAGCTTGCACGGGACAAGTAGGGATGCACTGCTCGCACACGATACATCGCGATCGAGCAAAACTTAGTTTAAAGCTTTCGGGGTCAATGGTCAAGGCTTCTGTCGGGCAAACCCCCGTACACAAACCGCAGTGAACGCAGATATCTTCGTCTATGAGTATTTCCCGACTGGCTAGGGAAACGCCGATGTTTTGCGATCGCATCCAGTCGATCGCCGCTTCTAATTGGTCGATATCCCCTGATAACTCTAGCACCAGTTTGCCCACTTGATTCGGAGCCACCTGAGCGCGGATAATGTTGGCAGCAACATTAAAATCCTTGGCTAGTCGATAGGTGACAGGCATTTGGATCGATCGTTGCGGAAACGTCAGCGTCACCCGTTTTTTCACCCTGCAAGTCCTCGGTAATTTACAAACTATGTATCTTATCTTATGTTTTAGCGCACTTTTACTAATTACTGGCCTTAGTTAAATATTTAATGAGATTAATCTCATTCTCTCAAAATGTGGTATAATATGAATCGGTTATTAAAAATAAAAACATAAAAATAAAATCGCCATTTATTTTATGACTCTCAATTCGCCCAAATCAACTGCTGCCCCCGCACCCCAAAATCCAGAAACAAAAGTCGCTACGCGCATCAGAAACTTAGCGATCGTGTTAGCAGCGATCGCCCTTTCATTATCTATCCTCTTCGGGCTGCAAACCCAAACGCCGACAAATACCCTCACCGAAATGGCAAAAGCCTCCGCACCCCTAGAAACAGCTTTGACAAACGGCAAGCCGACGCTAATGGAATTTTATGCTAATTGGTGCGGTAGCTGTCAGGCAATGGCTAACGATCTGAGCGAAATCAAACAGAAATACGCCGAACCGCTGAATTTTGTAATGCTAAATGTAGACAATGACAAATGGCTGCCAGAAATCACCAAATATCGAGTAGACGGCATTCCGCACTTTGTCTATTTGAACGATAAAGGCAGTGCCGTTGCTGAAACGATCGGCGAAATGCCGCGCACTATTATGGAAGCTAACTTAGAAGCTTTAATTGCAGGAAAACCTCTGCCGCACGTCCAAGCAGCAGGTCAAGTTTCTAATTTTACTCCCCCCACAGGGCCTGTAAAAACAAGTAGCTCCGACCCCCGCGCCCACGGCTCTCAAGTACAGTAAAAGAAGGAAGTTCGGCAACGGATTCTGTAACGGATGTAACGGATGTCAGGAAGAAGGAAGTTCGGCAACGGATTCTGTAACGGATGTCAGGAAGAAGGAAGAAGACTTTAGGAACAGGAATCTTGCCTGTTCCACAAGAAAGTTTATTTGTTGTGGAACAGGCAAGATTCCTGTTCCTGATTGCGATAACTTACAGAGATTCAAAAGCCCTTCGCAATTTCTGCCAATCAGCGTTTTGGGCGATCGACTACCTCTAAAGGAATATTCAAAAAAACATTTTTGAAAATTTATTAAAATTTATTATACTACTTGTCAGGTGCGGAGCGTAAATATTATCTCACTCCCGATACAAAATAAAGCCTGACCGAAAACAATTTTGTTGCCAGCCCCGCGATTCATTCCTTTGCAGGCTGACTGACGGGATAAACTTTTCAATCTAAAATCTAAAATCTAAAATCTAAAATCGAATGACTCCCGACAAAACCGGATTCAGTATTAGCGCGACCGCCATTCGCCGCCACATCGGCACCCTCATGCTGACACTTGCCATTATAGTCGTGGGCATTTTCTACATAACCCAACTGCCCGTTGACTTGCTGCCCTCCATCACCTATCCCCGCATCAGCGTGCGCTTAGACGCGCCCGGAGTCTCGCCAGAAGTCGCCGTTGACGAAATTACCCGCCCCCTCGAACAAGGACTTTCGGCGACAGAAGGAGTCACGCAAGTGTTTTCCCGCACCCGGGAAGGACAAGTCAGCGTCGATTTATTCTTCAGACCGGGCGGCGATATCGACCAAGCCCTCAACGACGCGACAGCCTCCGTCAACCGAATTCGCAACCGACTTCCCGATACAGTTGAATCGCCGAATCTGTTTAAATTTGACCCTTCTCAACAGCCGGTTTACGAATTTGCCTTGACTTCAGACTCGCGACAAGGGGTAGATTTGCGGGTATTTGCCGATGAAGAATTAGCCAGAGAAATTAACGTTATTCCCGGAGTAGCTTCCGTTGACGTTTCCGGCGGCGTTCAAGAAGAAATTCAAGTTAATATTGACCTGAACCGGCTGCAAAGTTTAGGAGTTAATCTTAACGACGTTTTTAATGCTTTGCGCGATCGCAATTTAGACACTTCCGGCGGCCGGCTGCGACAAGAATCTAACGAACCGCTGACGCGGACAATCGGCCGCTTTAAAACAGCCTCTGAAATCGCCAATCTTTCCTTTCAAGTATCCGGTTCCAACCCGCCAAAACGAGTTTACCTGCGCGATTTTGCCCAAGTCAATGACGGCACCGAAGAACAGCGAGTCAAAGTTTTTCTCAATCAAAAACCTGCCGTTAAAATTAGCATTTTGAAACAGCCGGACGCCAACACGATTACTGTTGTAGACGGAGTGAAAAATCGCATCAAAGAAATGCAGGAGTCCGGCTTAATTTCGGCGGATATGACCGTAGTTACTACCTTAGACGAGTCCAGATTTATCCGCAATTCCTTAGCCGATGTGGCCAATGCGGGGGTTTCAGGGGCAGTGCTGGCTGCGATCGCAGTTTTGTTCTTTTTAGGTTCCCTCAGACAAACCCTGATTATCTCTCTGACTATTCCCCTGTGTACTCTAGCAGCAATTATTTTAATGCGGCTGTTCGGCTTGTCGCTGAACTTGTTTAGTTTAGGCGGTTTAGCGTTAGGTATCGGTCAGGCGATCGATACCAGCGTAGTTATTTTAGAAAATATTGTAGTCGGTCTAGACAGCAACCCTCATCTGAAAAAAGGCAGAATCAAAGATCGAAAAGAACGCACGATAGAAGAGTCAGTATTGCGGAGTGAAGAAGTAGAATCAGCAATGGTTGCCTCCACAGCGGCAAACTTAGTATCAGTGCTGCCATTTTTGCTGATCGGTGGCTTCTTTTCGCTGCTATTTAACGAATTGATTTTGACAATTAGCTTTGCAGTAGCAGCGTCTCTGCTAGTAGCTTTAACTGTAGTGCCGATGCTGACTTCTCGCTTGATGGGAATGTCTTATTCCAGCGGTATCAGTCAGTTCGGGCCGATAAAACATTTCAACCGGGGTTTTGAAAACGGCACGCGGGCCTACGGTTCAATGCTGTCAAAAGTGCTGGGTTTGCGGTTAATTATCATTGCCCTCGCTTTTGTAATTTTAGGTGGTGGGACTTGGGTTATGGTCGGACAAATTCCCCAAGAAATTTTGCCGAGAGTTAATACAAGCCAAGCCAGATTATTTGCTTCATTTCCTCCGGGTACTAACTTGGAAACCAATCAAAAGGTGATTGCGGCTGTCGATAAACTTCTACTAGAACAGCCAGAAACAGAGTACACTTTAACGACAGCGGGAGGGCTGCTGTTCGGCAACAATACGGTTGAAAATTTGCTCCGGGGAAGCAGCACAATTACGCTCAAACCAGGTACTAATACTACCGATTTTACAGAAAGAATGACTGAGGAATTGAAAAAAATTGACCTTCCTAAAGCAACTCGTCTGCGGCTAGTTCCAGAATCGATTAGGGGTTTAGTTTTAACTAATTCTCCCGTGCGGGGTGGCGAAATTGATGTCGTGGTTCAGGGGGACACTGAAGAAGCATTGCAGGAAGCAGGCCGTCAGATATTAAAAGAATTAGATGAGAAGGTAAAATTAGCGCGGTTTCGGCCGGAGGCAGACCCGCCGCAGTCAGAGGTACAAATTCGTCCAGACTGGGAAAGGGCCGCTGTGTACGGGCTGACAGCCCAAGATATTGGGGAGACAATTCAGACAGCAATTGAAGGTGCTGTTCCCACTCAATTGCAGCGGGGAAACCGATTAATAGATGTGCGGGTGCAGTTCGATCGCACTTCTGTCAAATCTATTGCCCAACTCGGACAAATTCCGTTATCTGGCAATAACAGCATCATCCGTTTAAGCGACGTGGCTAATATTACGATCGGCAAAGCACCGGCAGAAATTCAGCGTCTCAATCAGCGGCAAGTTTTCTTAGTGGTCGGAAACTTGAATAAGGGTGCAAGTCTCGGCGATGCTGTCAAGCAAGTCGATGCAGTTTTATCAGAACTGAAGTTGCCGCCAGGAGTAAGAATTGTGCCGAGTTCGGCTGCTGAAACTAATCAGCAACTGCAAACTTCTCTCAAGCTTTTGGGAGGGTTGGCGACTTTTTTAGTGTTTGTAGCGATGGCGGTGCAGTACAATTCTTTGGTTGACCCGCTGGTGATTTTGCTGACAGTGCCGCTGGCGTTGGCGGCGGGAGTATTCGGGCTTTATGTGACCAAAACTGCGATCGGTGCGACGGTGATGATCGGTGCAATTTTGCTAGTGGGAATTATCGTGAATAACGGTATTATTATGATCGAGTTGGCGAACCAAATTCGGGAAGAGGAAGGAGTCGATCGCACAACAGCAATTCTCAGGGCGGCACCTCAGCGCTTGCGCCCGATTTTGATGACAACTATTACTACAGTCTTGGGTTTGTTTCCCCTAGCTTTGGGTATTGGAGAAGGTTCGGAATTTTTGCAACCTTTGGGTGTGGTGGTGTTTTCCGGTTTGTCGCTGGCGACGCTGCTGACGCTGTTTATTATTCCCTGTTTCTATATTTTGCTGCACGACTTCTTCGGGATGTTTGCAGCGAAGAAGAAGCCGCAGACAGTTGCTATTCCCGTGCAGAAGGCGGCGAGAAAGACTCCGAATTTGTAATAATTTAGTGCCAGCAAATACGCGCTTTTCCCAATCCGGCAGGGGTTTAAACCC
>JAICRN010000136.1 GCA_025937335.1 Microcoleus sp. TY_ISSM_2_bin.22 | reverse complement strand
GCTGGTTGATTTGTTGAAGCTTTTGGGTTTGGATGAATGAGCTTTCGCCAGTCCATTGTTTTACTTAAACGATTTGGGAAGATTCCGCCGATTATACTGCATTTGGACACAGTAGATACACGGGCATCGTTGACTGATTTTGTAACAGTGCCACCGGAGGTCATACCTTTTTAGATTTCAGATTTTAGATTTTAGATTGGGAATCACTGCTGACTTAAGGGTTTGGAGTTTGGCTAGAGTCCCATTTTTTTTTGAGCTGGTGTCATTTCCCGATTTTGCGATTAAATTGTTATTACGATCGCAGTACAGCACTTTCTTATAGACTAGAGTCATGGGGTAGCGGCGGGGCGATCGCCCTTTTGCTTCAGTCCGTTTCTCTACCAAATCGCGTTAGCGAAAGCGTTGCGATCCGAAGGAAAGCCCGCCCCTACGGGGGCTACGCCAACGAAGAGGATCGCACTAAATCTCAACCCACTGTGCAACCCACAGTACAACTACTTTAACTTCTTAAAACTATGGGAAAAAAGTCGAAAGCCAAAAAATCCCAGGTCAAAAAATCCAGTTTGCTCTCCCAGCGACTCCAAGAAGCTCTCGATCGAGGCAGCAAAGTTTGGATTAAAACAAATAATAGCAGTTTTGGCGGCATCCCGATTAATTTGTTCGGGGAGTTTGCAGAACTTTTGGTGATAGTTCCCCCTAACGAACAGGCGGAAAATATCGATGCTTACGGACAAGTTACGTGGCTGATTCGACTCTCTGATATTATTGCACTAGCTTATCCTACTGAATACTGGTCTAAAGATAGATTAGAAAGTTTGCTGCCACCCGATGCAGTTACTTCCGAAGTAGGAGATTAACTGTAAGGTGCGAACGGCGCACCCTACTTTTAGCGGATTTGTATTTGGTAAGGTGCGCAATGCGCACCCTACACTTACTATTTTCTAAGCTGTTTTACGAACGAAAATATACACCGCTCCGACCAATTTTTATCACTTTAATTAGTTGTTGCAAGCTGAAAGTTGGACTTTACAGTTACCGCCATCGAGTTCGCTGCAGCCGGCGAGAGCTTGAGCTTCTGCTGCGACTTTATCGTCGCCCCAGCCCGCACCTGCTCCTCCTTTGCCTACGGCGATCGCTCCACAATTATTGCTATTAGATGTCAGCGCTTCGCAGTCGTTAGCACCTCCGCTTTGTTCATTGCAGACTGCTACTGCTGCGTTTAGTGCTTCTTTTTCTGTAGGGTGATCCCAACTAATACCAGTGGCGTCAGAAGTCGGAGAATAAGCAGTAGCTCCATAGGTGTTCTGAGCTTTAGCTACCTGAACCGAGCCAAAAAGAGGAAGTGTCAAAGCTGTGACTACAAACCACTTAGAAAAAAGCTTTTGCAGCATATTTACTTAAGATATTTACAAGGTTAAGTTGCGAGGTTCGCTCAATATTAGATGAGGAGATTAATTCCTGTCAATAGTGTTGAGAAATCTTTATATTGTCTTAAATTAAAAGTGTCTTCCGTAACAAAAAGTAAGATAACGGAGGTAAATTCAGTGGCAGATATCCGCAAAATCCTCAGCCAACTCGCTGCCCAAGAAGCGCACTTACTCGATACCCAATTCCTGGCTCCTTGCGTGCCCGGGGGAAGCGTGCGGATAAGAGTTAGCTCAATGGTTTATACTTTTCTACCGCAGCCGCGCAACTTTGAAGGATGGGGTATTTTTGCCCCAGTCAATGAGAAAATTGCTGCGGTAATTGAGGAGCCGAGTTTGCCGCAAGTGGCCGAGTATTTGCAACTGCTCGTACCCGTTCGCTTGCACTTGGCTTGCGTGCTGCAAGGGCAAACGTGGCTGGCTTATCCTGTTAACGAATCTGATGCTAAACAGCGCACCGGTGTTGCGAAACCCGTACCAGTGCATTTAGTAACAGAAGGTTCGCAGTTTGAGTCCATCGTTGCGCGGTGGGACGGTCATTGTTTGTGGTTTCAAGAGATTGACAGGCGCGCCGATCCGCTGCCGCCTGAGAAGTTGAAAGCAGCTTTAAAAAAGTTGATTTTGCCTCAAGAAGTTCGCTTTAAAGGGATGACGCCGGAAATGCGAACTGTTTACGAATTGGTGTCCCGAAATATTAAAGATTTCGATCCGAAAGTGCGGGAAGAAAAGCGCTTGCAGCGGGCGTTGAAAATGGGCGGCGGTGAATTGCGGGATTTTTTCGATCGCGAAAATTATTGGCTGGTTGAATGGACTAGCGGGAGTGGAGAACATCACACTTCTGCGATCGCCAAAACTGACTTGACAGTTATGAGTGCGGGCATTTGTCTCAGCGGATTGGACAAAGAGTTCGACTTGCATTCATTGGTTGGAGTAGTCGAAAATCGATAATTCTTGATTACCATGAGTATATTTTTTCACGAACAACTTTACAGAAGTGCCGCAGTGATGTCGCAGATCGAAAATTTCCCGGTAACGGTGTGCGGCGCGGGCGCTTTGGGTGCGAATATTACAGAAAGTCTGGCGCGATCGGGCTTTTGCCATTTAAAAGTCATCGATCGCGATCGCATCGAGGAACGCAACCTTTCCACTCAACCCTATTATCGATCGGACATCGGCGCATTCAAAGCCAAAATTCTCGCCAACCACCTCTACCGCGCTTTGGGAGTCAGCATTGACGCGCAGTCAAAAGAATTGACAGCGGCAAATGCCGATCGGCTGCTAGCCAACAGCGCCACAGTCATCGATACTTTTGATAACAGTGTCGGGCGGCAAGCAGTCAAGGATTGCTGTGCGAGTGTCTCAATTCCCTGCGTGCACGTCGGATTAGCTGCGGATTACTCCGAAATAATTTGGAACCAACACTATCGAGTTCCTTCAGCGGCGAATGATGACGTTTGCGATTACCCGCTGGCGAGAAACTTGGTAATGCTGACAGTTGCAGTTGCCTGCGAAGTAATTGTTACCTTTGCTGCTACCAAAGAGCAACAAAATTTAACTTGCACGATCGGAGATTTTGCAGTAAAGCCACTTATATTGTAGAATGTCGGTTGACTGTTGCCAGAAACCCGGTCGAGATTGGATGCGTCCATCCCAGAAACCCGGTTTCTCACTCTCAAACAATCGTCAAATTTGCAAAAAACGCTTGAGAACATTAACAGGGAAAGTATGGCAGGACAACAGACTTTTTATTATTTACTAGCAATTCTCGGTCTATTAGTTTTGACTGGCACAAGTGGAGCAAACTATGCAGCGGGTTCCGCAGTTTGCTACACTGATGATTGCCATCAACCAGTAGTAAGACACCATAAAAGGATTTTAAAATGCGGCTCGAAAGGGCACGATGTGAAGAAACTGCAAAAGTTGTTGAACGCGCGGGGCTTGTCCGCACACCCGATCGTAATTGATGGCGTTTTCGGTCCGACAACCGAAGATGCAGTGAAAAAATTTCAGCGGCAAGCTCATATTCCTGTAGACGGAGTTGTGGGAGGCAAAACTTGGGACAGACTGTTTGCTAGTTCGTAAATTTAAGCACCCGAAAACAAAAGTTCCTAAGTCAGTCGATTTGAGATTTGAGATTTGAGATTTGAGATTTACTCGATAACAGATGAATCTGGAAGCTTAAACTCTGTAATCTAATTTTGTTTCTCTACCCTCGATAGCGTCGGAAAGCAAGTACCTGTGTTTGGGTGGAGTCATCTTTGGTAATAATTAATCCCTGGGATTTGTAGTTGCACATCAAGTAGGTTTTGTGCAACTACAGATACCTAAATAGCCATCAATAATCAATGGCTAACTAGATTGGTAATGAATGAAGTTTTAGATTTTTGGTTTGGTCGATCGCAGTCTCCTGAGTTTGGCAAAATCCAAAACAAGTGGTTTGAAAAAGATGCAGATTTTGATGCCGAAGTGCGATCGCGCTTTCTGCAGCAATACGAACTAGCCGCCTCCGGTAAACTCGACTCATGGCAAGATTCCCCCGAAAACTGCCTAGCATTAATTCTACTGCTCGATCAATTTCCGCGCAATATGTTTCGCGCCACACCTCAAGCATTCGCCACAGACAGCAAAGCTTTAGCCACCGCCGAATACGCTGTTAATCATAACTTCGATCGCGAATTGCTGACTGTACAAAAATTATTTGTTTATCTCCCTTTTCAACACAGCGAAAACTTAGAAAACCAGCAAAAATCCGTCAAACTATTTCGCCAACTCAGCGGCGAACCTGACAGCGATTCACTCATTGAATACGCGCAGCAGCATTTGGAAATAATCCAGCGTTTTGGGAGATTTCCGCACCGCAATCAAATTCTCGGACGCGAAACAACCCCGGAAGAAGCAGAATTTCTCAAACAACCCGGTTCGGGATTTTAAAGCGCGATCGCCAAATTTTCAGGTTATTTGCTGTACAGATTTTAAAAATACTATAGTGTAAGAGGAATACCACTGATTTTACAGCCAAAAGCACGGATTACAATTTATATAAAAAATAGCGATTTTCGACTAAAAATTAAAATTTAAAATCAAATAGGCTACTAAAATTATTAATATGTGTTTCAAACACCAAGAATATATAGATAAGCTTTCAACTCAATGCCCGCCACAGGACTATGAACCTAAAGAAATGCTGGCTTTTAGATTTGTATTTGAACCCAACGATGAACGATCTATTAATAACTTTAAACCAGTGCTGATAATAACTCCGCAGCGCAACCTAAAACCAGAAACTGAAGCAACCAGATGTCAAGGTTATGCGCTATCATTATTTGATACCAGGGAAAATGCCGAAAAACGTTATTTAAAACTAACAAAAAAAAGAAAAAAACTGCGCGATTCTCTGGGGACTCACATAGCAGCAGGATCGATCGACAAAACAGATGGAGTTGCCTCCAAAATAGATGATAACGGTCACTTGAGTCTACATGAATTTGCTAGTGCTGATTTAGCAGCAAAATTTGTAATAACATCTTGTTTATTGTAAGGTACAAAAAAATGGAACAATTAATAGGATTTAAACTAAGTAAATTTCCTTTATCTCTCAGAAGCATAGTCACTTTAGAGTATTTCGACGGCCCCCTGCTATCGCTTTTTGAGAATGAATACGGCGATAGCTATCTTTATTCTTGGTGCGATGTAGATAATTTGTACAATCGCTGGTTGGTTTTCCGAGTTGCACAACTAACTCTCAAGCTTTACATAGAGGGACAAGTTTCATTGCACGAGTTAATTGTAAATCCTGTTGACGGATTTCTATATTCATTAGATATAGACAATGATTTACAGGTGAAAAACACTTATTTAATCCTGCCTGAAAATTTACCTGCAATCTACTTTCCCGAAAAAGATTCCTATTACGAACTGTCTGATTTAAATCGCGAAACTGCGGAAGAAGATAGGTTATTAATTTTTCAAAAAATTTCCGGTGAATCTCAACTTAGCAAGGTTGGAAGCTGACTAAACAACCAGAGCCCCGACTTCTGGAACAAGTCGGGATCTAATCGATCGCCCAATCCTCAGCCGCGATACTGCACCCGATAAATCCGGTTGTTCGCTTCCTCAGTAAACAGCAAACTCCCGTCAGGTAAAACCAGCAAACCAACCGGCCGCCCCCAAGTTTTCGGTCCCGACGGATCTGTGAGAAAACCAGTCAGAAAATCCTCATAATAACCTTGAGGGCGTCCGTTCGCCGCATTAAAAGGTACAAACACGATTTTATAACCAGTTCCAGCGTTCCGATTCCAACTGCCGCGAAACGCCACAAATGCCCCGTTGAGAAATCTTTTGGGAAAAGTTTTGCCGTCGTAAAACTGAAGCCCCAAAGCGGCCGAGTGCGCCTGAAACAGCACGTCCGGCATTAATGTTTTAGCCGCTAAATCAGGTCGATCGCTATTGCCATTTCTGGCGTGGCGCGGGTCGAGCAAATTCGGCTTAAAATAAGTGTAAGGCCAGCCGTAAAACTCGCCTTGACGAATTCTTGTCAAGTAATCCGGCACCAAATCATCTCCCAAACCATCGCGTTCGTTGACTGTTGTGTAGAGTTGATTTGTTTTTGGGTGAAAATCCAATCCCACCGGATTTCGCAAACCGGAAGCAAAAATTTGCGGGTTCTGGCCGTCGAAATTCATCACTTGAACAGACGCCCTCGGCAGCGGTTCGACATCGGCATTAGACTGCGATCCAACTGATACGAAAAGCTTGCTATTGTCGGGGGAAACGACAACATTTCGCGTCCAGTGTTGGTTGTAGCCGCCGCCCGGTAAATCGGCAATTTTTTGACCGGTACCTGTCAATTGTTCCTGGCCTTTTGTGTAGGGAAATCGGCGGACTTCAGCGGTATTTCCGAGGAAAAAATAGCGATCGGCAAAAGCCATGCCAAAAGGAATATTTAACCCGTTCTGGGCACTGGCAAAAGTTTTGCGAACCTCAGCAACGCCGTCGCCGTTGGCATCGCGCAGCAGCGCAATCCGATTCTGCCGGGTTTCTGTTACCAAAACATCGCCTGTGGGCGTCAAAGCCAGCCATCGGGGAGCGTCTAAATTGTCAGCAAAAACGTTAACGACAAAGCCAGGAGGCACTCGCAGCACCGGCGATGCGGGAATCGGTATTACTTGAGGAGGTTTTGAGGCGCTGTCGCTGGCTCCTGGCTGCGGCAAAGCAGTTGCAACAATGCGGATTGGCTGCGCCGAAAGCGGTTTGGTCGGTACAATTTGATTTGTCCCAACATTTACCAGCGGTGCAGGGGAGGGAATTTGCGACAGGGGACTGTTGTCGCCCACAGGAGGGGCGATCGCATCTGTAGCTCGATCGCAGGCAATCACCGGCAACAGCAGAATTAGCAGCAAGAAACGCAAGTAATACATAGCAGCGATTTCTCAACAATTGCTGGACAATTCTATTATTCTAACTGCTATTAAACAGCTAAGCCACCGCCGGCGCGGTGGCTTAATTCCATTTACCGATTACCGATACCCGTTGCAAACAAGAATGCAAGTGTAGGTCAGTGTTTCAAACCTTGAGATCGGTCGATCGATTTTAGATTTTAGATTTTAGATTTTAGATTTTAGAATTGAAGAAACAGACCCCAGAAATGAATCCGGGAAGCCGGGGTCAAATTGCTTGATTCCCATTGCCAATCTTCAATCTTCAATCGAAAATCGAAAATCGAAAATCGTATAACCTAGCTCTACCAAAGTCCTCTCACAGGAGCCGGACGGGGAGTCGGAGCCGGAATTGGACGGGGAGCCGGAGCCGGAGCCGGAGCCGGAGCCGGACGAGGAGCCGGACGCGGTGGCGGTTCTGGGGCCGGACGAGGAGCCGGTGCTGGGGTTGGGGGACGAACAACCGTTGTGGCTACCACCTTATAATCCGGGATCACAACGATGTTTTCCACCTGAGAGCCGGCTACGGTGGCTCTGACTTTCATTCCCGGTACGAGACCAATAATTTTCAGGACGCATTTTTGAATCCTGAGAGTCCTGTACGGCGCGTTTTCTTCGCGAATAGTTACTACGTCGCCGACAATACTTTTGACAAAACCGACAATGGTTCGAGTGTTGGCTGTGGTGGTGGTCTGCGTTTGGGCTATTTGAGTTGCAGGGTTAGCCATCGCAGGATGTACTGAGACCACCGAAATTAGCACCGACAGGGTTGCACCTGTCAATAATTTTATGTTCTGAAGACGCATTGAAACCTCACATTAACTGCTATTGAGGGTCGGGTTTGCTTCCGCTGCGCGAAAGTCCCAACCTCTATACCTAATCCAGTTTAATCCCCAGAGTAGGAAATTTATGACAATCTCAAAAAAAGATTATCGAACAAGTATTGAAAGACTAAATTTTACATCATAAGTTCCCGATTTACAACAAGTTCAGCAGTTTGTATCTCTCTCCGTGGAGGCGTGATATATTGAGTTTGTTCGATCGACCGTTGCAGTTTTTTTTCAGCCAACCTAACTGTTGCTGGGGGGAACTCTACCCAAAGACAGACTGTGCTTGCCGGAGGCAGCAGCGCCATAGTTTCAATTTTCGATCGCCAGCGGGCCATTGCTAAAAAATCAAATTAGTCGGAGGTAAAATTTAATCATTTTCTTGCAAGATTTACGCATAAACCGGTTTTTTTCACGACCATCTATTGCGTAACTCCACTGAGGCGCGCATAAAAACCTGGTTTTTTTGGTATTATTGCCTAAGCTTTGTGTTGAGTTACAACTTATCAGTGGTGGAATTTCAACTAAAAACTGCACAGCGCAGTTGCCGTCAAAAAGCCATCTCAAAACTTTTCAGATTGGGTGCGGTTTGCGGATAATTAGATAGGAACTTTGTAGGAACTGCTGGTTAGGAGTTTAGCGAACAAAACAATGGTGAACAGCAAATTTTTATTTAACAAGTTAATTGTACTGATCTTGAGTGCAGCCGCGCTTTCGGCAGGCCTACAGCAGCAGGCGATTGCCGAACTGGTGGCTACTTCAAGCAATAGTGCGATCGCAGCGCAGGGGCCCACATCCGAGGCAAAATTGCCGAATCTCGCAGCCCCAGAATTACCGCCATTGGGAGAACCACTTCTGTATATTCCCCAGGAACCAAAACCTCCGGTAAATCCAATTGAAGAAGTGCGTTTAGTGCTGAAATTGCGAGAACGCCGCGTCTATGTTTACCGACAAAATAAGGTGCAAGCCAGTTTCCCGGTTGCTGTGGGAAAAGGTGGCTGGGAAACTCCTACAGGCAATTTTAAAGTTATGCAAATGATCAAAGATCCAGTTTGGCAAAATCCTTGGACGGGAGAACTTATTCCTGCTGGGCCGGACAATCCTTTAGGGAGTAGATGGATGGGGTTTTGGACGGATGGCAAGAATGTGATTGGTTTTCACGGTACTCCGAATCCAGAGTCGATCGGAGGGGCGGCTTCTCACGGCTGCGTGAGAATGTTTGATAAAGACGCACAGGCTTTATTTGAGAAAGTCGCAGTTGGAACGCCGGTGATAGTTGAGCATTAATTATTCGGAGGTTGAGGTGAACAACAACATCATCTCAGCATAAAAACACGAATTTCCGGCGATTTCAAGAGACTGTTGGCGAATCAAAAAAGAGTGGAAACCAAACATCCCACAATCATCGCCAGAGAACTACGATCCGGCACAGGTAAAAAGAGCGGAAAAACTAGAAACACCGATCAAACCAATCGGAATGTTGCGCCCTATTGCCTGGATTCTGGAGAGATTCATCGCAGCAGTCACCCTATTTTGTAGAGGAGTTTTGGCAAGACCCATGTAGCGATCGTAACGCAAACCAAAAACACGAGTTAGACAGAGAAAGCGAGCTCTCAATACCAGCCCGCAGGGCATAACGCTAAGAGGTTGAGGTTTCAGAGTCGGAACACCGACTGAGGCAGGCGAACGAGTAAATTGAGAGGGAACAGGACAAGTGGCACAATCGGGCCGAGGTTCATCGCACTTGAATTACCTGATTGTCACAGCAATCCGAATGTGGTTGCCAGGATGGGCTGATGTGGCAAGGCGGACAAGCAGCACGATCGTCCTCTCAATCGACAGTAAAACCAGAAAGTTCAAAGCCAAGCTGGGCTTTTTCTTGACTCGCACAAAAGATTAATCGCCCTGCGATAATCAGCTTTGAGATATCAAATACTACAAATCACACCTTGTCTGAATTGCCCTTAACTCCCGTGTCCGTATCCCCAGAACCAGATCGCCCAAACCTCCCTCACTGGCTGCACTCGTTAAATACCTGTCCGAGTACCAACAGTTGGGCAATCGCCCGCGCCGCCCAACTCCACCACGGAGATGCAGTATTTACTAGGCGACAAACCAGCGGGCGCGGTCAACACGGGCGCACCTGGCACGCCCCAACTGGTGTCTTAACTGCCAGTTTTGTACTCGACAACCTCAACCCCAGTCTGTTGCCGGGACTCAGTTTAGCAGCCGGTTTAGCGGTGATTTACGCGATCGAAGATTTGGTTCCCGACTGTCGCGATATGCTGCGCCTGAAATGGCCAAACGATGTCTGGATACATCGCCACAAATTAGCCGGAATTCTCTGCGAAGCTACGAACGGCAATGCTTTGGGTAAAACTCGCGCCGTTGTGGGAATTGGACTCAACCGCTGCGTAGATTTCGCGGCTGCGGGAT
>JAICRN010000590.1 GCA_025937335.1 Microcoleus sp. TY_ISSM_2_bin.22 | reverse complement strand
GCTATACTGGGGAGCGAACTCAATAGCACCAGGAGTGCTGACAAACTAAGACTTTTAGCGGTTTGAACGGTATGTTTCATCTTTCTTCCCTGGTTGCAGGCTGCCAATGAACGAGAGCAATTTAGCTAGTTAATTTTAGTTTATTTTCCCTGCTGTCCAGTGTAGCCTCGCTTCGCTGCAAAATCCAGAGGTGGAAGCATAAAAATAGTGCGATCGCACTTAACTATTTTGCCCCTTTTTTGTAAAGAAAGTGTAAAGCCCCCCAACTGTTTTCAGGATTAGGATCTCGTTTGAGCAAAATTTTTCATACATAACTCGCGATACAAATCAACCCGCCACAGAAAGGGGATAGGAAAAAACGCCCTGATTTGAGGTAAAATGTTAAATAATTCTCTCGGCAGGACAAAGACAAGTGTCACTAAAATTGG
Source organism: Microcoleus sp. TY_ISSM_2_bin.22 (assembly GCA_025937335.1). GTDB lineage: Bacteria > Cyanobacteriota > Cyanobacteriia > Cyanobacteriales > Microcoleaceae > Microcoleus. Next base: position 3,448 of record JAICRN010000590.1, on the reverse strand, counting down.
AGCGAGTAATTCCTTGGGGACGCTGCTTGGATGAATACATAGGAATGTTTAGCTTGACATCAAGTGACCTCAAGCTAGCAATTCTTGATTGTGCTGGCGGCCCGGCGAGTTTCAATGCCGAAATGACTCGCCAAGGTAAAAAGGTAATTTCTTGCGATCCAGTTTATCAGTTTACTGCTGTGGAAATTGGCGATCGCATCCAAGAAACATATCAAACTGTGATTGACGGTGTTAAAGCCAATTTAGACGGCTACCTGTGGAACAATTTTGAATCGCCGTACCAGCTAGGCGAAGTGCGAATGAAGGCGATGCAGGAATTTTTAGAAGATTTTCCATCAGGCTTGCAGCAAGGTCGCTACATCAATGCTGAGCTGCCAGTTTTGCCTTTCAATGACCGCCAGTTCGATTTAGCTTTGTGCAGCCATTTCTTATTTTCTTATTCTCACTTGCTTTCCGAAGAATTTCATCTGGAAGCTATTACAGAAATGTGTCGGGTTGCGAAGGAAGTCCGAGTCTTCCCTCTATTGCAGAGTTTTAGCGGGGAGGAATCCGAGCGATTAAATCCGACGATCGCAGAATTGAAAAAGAGAAGTTTTAGTGTAGAAATTAAAGAGGCTCCCTACGAGTTTCAAAAAGGCGGGAATAAGATGCTGCGAGTTAGCAAAAAAAGCTCTGCCTAAAAGTAAGCCTAACTTATTATGTTGTTAGGGAAACCAAATAACAGCCGTTAATTCGCCAACTATTATCAAACAGTTTTTCCATGAGATAAATGGCTCTGATTGGGATGCCTTCCGAGTCCAGCAACAGCACTGGCTGAGCGGGAATTCCTTCTACAGTGGCGAGGTTTTCAAATAATACCGAGCGCGGACGGTAGACAGCTTCATAGGCAATTTTCACCATGTGCATAAAGTTTTCTGCTGTGCGAAACTGCTGCTGAATTCCGGGACTGGCGAAGGCAAAAGCCCCAGCAGCATCGTCTTTTTGAAATGCTTGCAGTTGCTGTTCTACGACTGAGCGAATGGTAGCGCGATCGCTTTCACTGATGAGCATATTTTTAAGGATTTGTCAAGAGATGGGAGTGTCGAATAGTTACTATTATAGCGCTCCCATTTAAAAGCGATTTGGTTGCGGGATGGCTGGCAAACTGTCAGGGTGATCGGTGTTTAAACCCCCGGTCTAATCGCTAAAGTCAGGCCCGCCCGGGGTTTAAACACCGGGCTAATAGCTAAAGTCCTCTCAAGAGGACTGCTTGCACAATAGAGTTAAAGAAAACTGTTAAAAGATTTCTTCAGTCCATTTTAATGGACTTCCGCTATGAGCCGGGGGTTTAAACCTCCGGCGGACTGCAAACGTTAGTGGTAAAATTGGTTAAAGAATTTAAGAATTGTCAAAATGCTAAGCAGCGCCGCATTGAGGAAAACAGGGTCGGGGTGAGAATTTGCCAATGAAGAAGCGTTAAAGGATTTTAATGAGGATGAGTACAAACTAGGTAGGGTTTCTCCTTCAGCTAAGTTAATGCCTGATACCTCCTATAGGGCATTAGGTGCCAGGGATAAATTTTTGAATGATCCAGCATATAGAGAGAATTATGTTATGAATAATTTGGCATTTTATGTGATCAAGTATGGACGAAACGACCGTCACGGTTCGCCATTAGCGATGTCCATAACATACTATTTCAAGATAATTGGAAAAAGTGACGAGTCCACTTCTTTAGAAAGAATAGTTAATTTAGCTTTAGAGTCAAGATTGGTAAAACTCTAAGGAATAATTAATAAATACGATCGCATCCATCACCCCTTGCCCAATCGACTATCCATCTGCGCCTATCTGCGTGCATCTGCGGTTAAAAAAAATCTCATCAATAGCTCCGCAACAAATTAAATTAACAAATTTTGATATAATCTTACACCTAGAAGCCAAACTAAAACCAACTCATGCCACAAACAGTCTGGATCGCACGACACGGAAACCGCATCGACTTCGTTAACCCCGACTGGTTTCTCACCGCAGAACACCGCTACGATCCCCACCTTTCCGAAGACGGTCACGTTCAAGCCAAACAACTCGCAAATCGCCTCAAAGGTGAAGGAATTTCTCATATTTTCGCCTCCCCTTTTCTGCGAACTGTCCAAACAGCAAATCACGCGGCAGAAGCTCTGGATTTGTCAATTAAACTAGAGTGGGGACTGTGCGAATGGCTGAATCCTGAATGGATGACAGAAATGCCGGAAACTGAGTCCGTCGAAGCTTTGTGCAGGCGTTTTCCCAGGATTGATGCTTCCTACAAAGGCGGTATTGCTAATTACCCCGAAACGGCGGAAGCTTGTTTCAAAAGGGCGGGGGAAACTGCTAAACGCCTCGCGGCAGAGTTTCCCGAAGATATGTTATTAGTAGGTCACGGTGCGTCGGTTTTAGGAACTGCGATCGGGCTGGCGGGCGGTGCAGAAACGGAAATTAACGCTTCTCTGTGCTGTTTGGTAAAATTGGTGCGGGGTGAGGGAGAATGGTCGATCGCACTTAATGGCGATACTTCTCACCTGACTGACTCTGAAGCCGTTATCCGGTTTAATTAAAGTTGAGATTCGTGCGAAAAATCCCATTCTATGCTATGTGTGTAACGTGCGCCGAGGTGCACCCTATGTTAATCTGATTTGTCAGAATCTGGGTGTTATTGTTTAATGTCGATCGCACATTTTAAATCGAAAATCTTAAATAGGTATGGCAGGACACAGTAAGTGGGCGAATATTAAACGCCAAAAAGCTAGAGTTGATGCCGTTAAAGGCAAAGTTTTTGCGAGAATATCTCGCGAAATTATTGTCGCGGCCCGCAGCGGAGTTCCCGATCCTGCTGGCAATTTTCAACTGCGGACGGCTATAGAAAAAGCCAAGGCGGCGAGTATTCCTAATGAAAACATAGAAAGGGCGATCGCCAAAGGTGCCGGCTTGGCGGGGGGGAGTTCGGATTTAGAAGCTATTCGCTACGAAGGTTACGGCGTTGGCGGGGTTGCTATTCTGATTGAAGCGCTGACAGACAACCGCAACCGCACAGCGGCTGACTTGCGAGAAGCTTTTACTAAAAATGGCGGAAACTTGGGCGAAACTGGTTGTGTGGGCTGGATGTTTGACAACAAAGGAGTTTGTACGGTACGCGGTCCGATTGATGAGGAACAATTGTTTGAAGCGTCGCTAGAGGCGGCTGCGGAATCTTATGATTTGATATTAATTGATGAGGATACTGAAGGTGCAGAGGTATTTACAAGCGTGGCTAATTTGGAACAACTGGCTGATGTTTTGAAACAAAAAAAATTTGCTGTTTTGCAGTCGGAAACTCGCTGGATTCCGAGCAATACAGTGGAAATAGACACTCCAGAAAAAGCTCGATCGCTCTTGAAGTTAATGGATGCACTGGAAGATTTGGACGACGTGCAAAGCGTGACGGCGAATT
>JAICRN010000245.1 GCA_025937335.1 Microcoleus sp. TY_ISSM_2_bin.22 | reverse complement strand
TCTAAACACACCATAGCTTTTGTTCCTTCTAAGTCAATCATCCGCGATTGATTGCTAGAATCTGACAAAACTGCTGCGGCTTGGTCGATTACTCCCCAGTCTTTACGCTCCATCCAAGACCATTTCAAGCTGTAGTAGTTGATCGGTTTTACTACTCCGCTGTCGTCTGGTTTCTGACCGGAATGCTTGACAAATTCGGGAACAAAAATTCCGGTTGCAGGTTCTACGCCGCGAGATTGAACTGATGCTACTAAACGGTTGAAATCGTTCAAGCTGCGGTTTTTGATGTATGTCACCATGACAACTCCTTGCGGCAATTCGCCACTTTCTGCGACAAACCACAGTTGACCCCAAAGTGTGTGGGAAGTTTGACCGAGGGAACCGAAAAATTTGGAGAATTTGAGGATTGTCATGGAACACTTGGAACCGTAGTCTGTATCCCCGATCGCCCACTGGCCCGATTGGCAGTTATTGCGGACGGCGATCGGGATTTCTGGTACTAGCAAAGCATTGCTCGGTTTGGCACCAAATACTGAAAATGTAGGTCTTTCTTGTGTTTTAGTAGTCATTGTTCGTTTTTCCTTATTTCTTTATTGCTGCTTTACGGGGAATTGGTAATTGGTAATCCGTTAAATCTCGTACATTGCTCGTGGCCGAACTTCGATTACCTAATCAGATGTGTTGTCGCTTTTGGTTCTGGATAGGTATACTCAAGCATCGCCTCTTGTTGAGCTTTGATAATCCGCAGCGCGGCGAGCAAATGCTCTAACGTTTCTAGGTGCGCTGGGGTGAAGTGGATGCTGAAGCCTTCGCCATCCCGCGCGTAGCCGGGACAAACCAGTGAGGCTGAGCTTTGTTCTTCGTGGGTGGCGATGTATAGCCAGTCATCGTCTTCGAGCTTGTAATGCGTGTCTGTCCAGGTTCTCAGCATTTGCGATCTGCTCCTCCTTATTTGCTGCGTACAAGCGTTTTGACGCCCAGCGCTTCTCACTCCTCTGAAGTTGACGACGCTATATGTAGCGTGTGAGCTAGGCTAATTTGCACCATTAACCCTACCAGTCAGGGTTAAATGGTTGATTAAACCGTCAACTAATCTCATGGTAGCGCGGGTTGATTTTCCCGTCAAGTATTTTGTTGAACTTTTCATCAAAACAGGCTAGAATGCTTGTCAGGAGGCAAAAAACCGTGGAACAAACATTTGGAAGACTGATCCGTCAAGCTCGCAAGGAAAAAGCTTACTCACAACGTGAGCTAGCTGCTATGCTAAGTGTGGATTTTACTTATTTGTCGAAATTGGAGAACGATCGAGCCGATTATGCGCCAAAAGAGGAGGTAATCCGAGCATTAGCGCGAAATCTAGACATAAACGAAGAGGAATTGATTTTCCTGGCGGGGAGGCTGCCGCAGCAGTACGAAGCGCTGCTGAAGCAGAATCCGAAGGAAATGCAGGCTCTTTTCCGCCGGATGCAAGAAAATCCAGATTGGCTCAAACAGTCTTTTGAAGCGTAAGAGAGGCCCCTCATAGTGAGTATTTTTAAGCCGTATTGCTTCTATCCCAAAGAATCGATCGAGCGTTTGGCAAATGACATCTTGATGCAGATGCAGAAAACGCAAAATTTTGCTCCGAGATGGCCTTTTGATGCGACAACGGTTGCTGATTTTCTGGATTTGGGCGTAGTTTGGGAGTGCATTGAGCCGGATGAAGAAGGTGCGATCGCGGCGAGGATTTTGCCGCAGCAGCGGTTAATCGAAATCAACGAACAGATTCTCGAAAAACCGCCGGGTTTCATCGAATCGACGATCGCCCACGAAATCGGCCACTGGGTGCTGCACGTCAATCAAGACGAAGCAGACGGCACTGTCGAACAGTTGGAATTAAACTTGGGCAATGAAGGAAAAACCGCCCAGGATGTCGAGGAACCGTTTGTTTGTCGGGGTGCGAGTGCGGATAATAAGGTTTTGTCGATCGAATGGCAAGCGCAATATTTTGCAAGCTGTTTGTTGATGCCTCGGTGTATTTTGGAGGAAAAAAGACAGGGACGCGATTTAACTAAGTGGTCGCATTTATACAAAATGAGAGATGAATTGGGAGTGAGCATTTCCAATTTAACAAACCGCTTGCAAGAATTCGATTGGATTTACATTCCCAAGGGAACGCGCGAGATTTATGCCGGGAAAGATGCGGCAAACGGCCAGCAGCGGTTGTTCGGATAAAAGTGCGATCCTTTTCGAGGGCTGCGCTAACGAATTTGAGGTTTGAGATTGGGAATCGATTCTCTAATCTCAAATCTTTAAAATTAATTTCTAATTAAGTTACATTTTATGCTAACCAATATTGAAATCCTGCTGGCAGCTTGTGAGGAATTAAATATCCCTTACGAAACCCTGCATCCTTCCCAAAACTTGATTAGACTCAAACAGGGCGGCGAAGAATATTATTTTGTCAATTACATGACACCATTTAACAGCGCGTCACTAGCAGAAATTTTTAAAGACAAAGAATATACCTATCAACTATTAAACGGCAAAATAAATACTCCCATAACTCTCGGTTTTGTCTCGCCTCACTGCGAGGAGAAGTATAAAAAGTATTTGACTTTCCCAGATATTGAATCAATAGTTTTAGAAGTAAACAAAAATTTCGCTTTCCCGGTGATTCTCAAAAGAAATCGCGGTGCTGGTGGCAACAATGTTTTTTTGTGTGAAACTAGAGAGCAAATTAAAGAAGCCCTAGAAATTATATTTAACGTCAACAGCAAAGATTATGACTATGTGGCGCTAGCTCAAGAATACATCGAAATTGCACACGAATATCGGGCTGTTTTCTGCAAAGAAAAGCTAGTTTTGCTGTACGAGAAAGACAAATCTCAGGCTAAATTTGCGGGGAATTTAAGCCCGCTGCACTGGGAAGGTGCAAAAGCCAAACATATAATTAACCCAAATCTCATGTCTGAGATTGAAGATGTTGTTAAACCTGTTTTTGATGAAATGGCGATTAATTATGCTGGGCTTGACATAGCACTTGATAAAAACGGAGCATATTGGTTAATTGAAATTAACTCAAGTCCCAATTACGATATATTTGTCAGAGATAACGATCGCCAAATTGTGGTAACAATGTTTAAAGGTATTCTGGATAGCTTGGTTGTTAACAAAACGCCTTATTTGAAATGAAGAGTTGAGTAACGAGAACCTTAACCCAACCTACATATTTTGAAATTCACTCCATTCCTTGAAAATACCAGTAGAGGTTAGCAACAGTTAAATCATTGACTTCTTGCCAACTTGAGGGGGCTAAAGCTTTATAGCCAGAGGTAAGTAGGTCGGCGGAAAAATCCAGAACTATGTAACAAAATATTAAGTCTGGTGACTGGACTTGAATTTCATACGTTGTGTAGGGTAATCTCCTCTTTTTCCTCTAACTTCTACTCCATGAATTACGGCGTAGGCGAGTTCTAATTCATCCTCAAACATTTGTCCGGCTAATTCATCTTCTTTAATGTGTTGCCACTCTAATTCAATTGGGTTCATTTCGGAACAATATTTAGGCAAGAAAAAAATATATAAACCCTGAGCTTCCCACTTTGACCACAACTGTTTAACCTCCTGACATCGGTGTATTGGACCGTTGTCTTGTACAATAATTCTAATCCGTTTCATTTGGGCCGCTTCTTCTGCTTCGTTCTCCATCATCTGAATATAAGCTTTTCGATCAACACCTCCAATTACCAAACCATATACAAAGCTACTTAAAGGTTCAAAAAGCCCCACAATACTTAATCTACGACCTCTATTTTTAGTTTGCTGTATCCGTTTTTGTTGACCTTTTTTGTAATATGTATAACTTGGTTTACTCCACGCACAAAATCCTGATTCATCTAAATATTTTAAGTCGATTTCTCCGGCTGCTGCTGCTAATTCCAGCATATCTAGGTCTGATTGCTTTATTTCTCGTTGTTTGGGGTCTTGTTTTCCTTTATGACTTGGACTAGCTCTTTTCCAAATGAGCCCTTTTTTTTTAGTACCCGTCTTAGTCGGTCGGGACTTAATTTAATAGAGCGCTCTTTTTCTAATTTATCAGCTAATTGAAAACTGTTATATGTACGTGGTTCTTTTTTTAAGCATTCTGACAAAAACTCTATATCTTCTTCTTTCCATTTGGCTTTTACCCCTCGGCCTGGTTTTTCCCAAAGGCTTTCTATACCAAATTCTTCCCATTTATGTAAGACTGCTCTCACTGTTTGTGAAGCCCAGTTAAAGTGAGTAGCTATTTTCTCAACATACCAGCCATTTGCGTTTAACCTGATTACAAGAGCTCGATCTTTGACTTTTTGTGGTACTTTCGCCGTTCTCAGATTAAATAGGGTTTTGTCTTGCTTTTGAGTCAGAAATACTCTTAGTCGAGCGCCCATATATTAATTACCTCACTAAAGCTATACCTTTCTTTATGTATCTTAACATAGTTGTGTTTTTTTTCGCCGACCTACTTACTAGCCAAGAAATTGTAAAAGTTGGGGGTATCGAACCCCCAACTTTTATCCCCATTCCTCTCACTACTGTTAAAGCAGTCGAACCCAAATCTGCACCTGGTATCGAACCCCCAACTTTTACCCCCATTCCTCTCACACTCTCCCGTTGCGGTGAAACGTGAGGCTCCTGCGGAATTAGTTGAACTTTCCTAACTAATGCTCGAACTGCTATACTGGTTTATTCGGGTGTGGCTAAATTCCTCTTTAATAGTCTATTTTACCGAATTCCAGTGCAGGTAAAAGCAGCCCAGTAAAAAGGGTGAGAGAAAGGCTTTACTTTCTGACAAGATTCCTCTAAAATTTTCCGAGTATTATAAATTTGGTTGCCAATTCGAGCATACTTTTGGTATTCTTCATCCCATTGCTGATAGTCTGAGGAACCCCAGGAGCAAGCCTTTCGTTCTGCCTCGGCTATTTTGCGGAGCGCGCCGGTTTCTCTACCTTTCTCTTTCAAAAGTTCTGTAAGCTGGGGTTTGTAACTAGCCTCTAAGGTATTGCCCGTAAGCTCTCGCAACTTAACTTGAGCTTGTCTCATAGCCTCTGGGCGATTCTTTCCCTGCTGCCACTCTTGATAGTAAAAGATCGAGAAAAGTGCTGTAGCTAAATCATCGACAGCCCAAAGCGTACTGATAACACTTCTGGCTCCCGCCGACAAAAAAGCAGTTGAAAAAGTAAGGATATCGCCAGTAATTTCAGTCAATCCCAATCCTGTTTCGCAGCAGGAAAGAAATACATCCGACAACTGAGGGAGACGCCATGCAGGAGTCATTAGCTGACCTAAAGTAATGCAGCCATCTCCTAAAATTAATGTCGATTCTAAGGGATTGTCAAAGCGCGACTGGGCGTGGTGGCTAGAATGGAGGATTTGGACGGTTTGCGCCAGTTCTCGATAGTTACTAACAGTAGCTTGATGGCGACCTTTTAAGCGTTGATTGTCTGGGATATTATAAAGGACTGCTAGTTGCTCTCCTTCAAAGCTGGCGCAAGGCAAGTCGTCCGTCGCATCTTCAATAGTGCCACAGTTTAGGTTATTGCCGGGGGAAGGACGCTGCTGGCAGAATTCTAGGACTTGACAACTAGGTGCGTAACGAATGAGAAATTTTTCTCCTAAATATCGGTTGTCTCCGATGGGTAGTGCAGCGAAAGGGATGTGATGAAGGGCATCATGAGGAACTATAATCAGTTCTGAAATTCCGTCTAAATGCCATAAGATTAGATCGTTCAAATTTAACTGTTTTGCCAGTTCAGTTAGCATCCCAACTAACTCTTCTTTCCAAGAAGCATTATCCTCAACATATTTTCCTAACCAATTTGGGAAAATCCATCCGTGTAAAGCATCCAATCCTAAATCGGTGCAATTGTGTAGGGTAATCTCATTTTGCCGCACCACAAATATCAAGGTGTCGCTAGCAGTGGTGTAAAAGCTCAGAATGGCAGTAGTAGGTTTGTCGATCAGCTTCTGGATGGATGGGGATTTGAGAGGATTGACTCGAATTTGACCCGCAAGCACTGGATCTAGGCGGCGGAGTTGTTCCCAAATTAGGAGTTTATCAGCTTCCAGATCAGCTATTGTTTGATTGTAAGCTGCTAGTGCTGCGCGGCTGTTATCAAGTTTACTGTTATCAAGTTTGCTGTTATCAACAAAGTCGCTGCTAGGTTCATTATGCCCTCGTTCCTTGTCAATTTGCTGCTGTAGCTGTTCAAATTCCTGTAAATACTGTTGAATTTCAGCAGGAATTTCTGCACTTGAATAGAGGTCATTGCTTGCCATCAAATCTACGAGGCGTTTAGAGCGCGATCGCTCTACATATTCAACAGCTTTATCTAACTGCTTGTTATTGATGCAAGCTTGCACGATATTTGCATAAATGTCGATCGCCTCTGCTAAAATTTCTTGGCGGCGAAATTCCGAAGTTGCCCAAGTACGGCTGGTTTCTACGGCTTCGATCGCGATACCGTATCCCTCAATGGCTAACTGCCAATCTCTAAGTATAAATGCTATGTTTCCGAGGATTTCTCCAGCCTTCAGGCATTCAAAGGGAAAAGCTGTTGGCGTGCACACTTTCAAAGCAGATTGATAAGATGCGATCGCTTTTTCGCGTGATTCAACCATCAAGTAACATTTACCCAGATTCATTTGAGTCATAGCCCACTCTCTAGGAAAATCATCGGGGTTAAAGACTTTTAAAGCAGCTTGATGGGCGGCAATAGCCATTTCTAAATTCTCATTTCGATCGCCCTCAAGTCGATGCACGTAAGCGTTGCCCAGATTCGTCTGCACTCCTGCCCAACCTGATGGAAAAGCGTCTTGAGTGTAAACTTGTAATGCTGCTTTGTTAGCTGCGATCGCCTTTTCAACATTTTCTACCCGATCGCCATGAAGCCGGTGGCGGTAAGCAGAGGCAAGATTCATGTGAGTTTGCGCCCAAAGTTCCGGGGATTCTTCGCGGGTGCGGAATAACAGGGCATTTTCATAACAGGCGATCGCTTGTTCCAAGTTTTCCGCCTTGTCGCCGCAGATGCGATCGCGGTAAATAATACCTAGATTGTTTTGGACTTGAGCCCATGATTTCGGATTTGCTTCGCGGGTGTCAACTTCCATTGCTGCAAAACAAGCGGTTCTTGCTAATTCTGCATTCTCTAATCGATCTCCGCGAATTCGGTTGCCATAAGCAAGAGCCAAAGTATTTTGAATTGCTGCCCATTTTTCTGGAAATGCTTCGCGGGTATATACTTGTAGGGCATTTTGGCAGCAGGCGATCGATCGTTCTTGATTTTCGGCCCAATCTCCTTTAAAACGGAAGTGATAAGCACTGCCAAAAAACATCTGACAATCTGCCCACATTTCTGGAGTAAATTCGCGGATTAAGACAGTAGCAGCAATTTCATAACCTGCGATCGCAATCTCTAAATTATTAGCTTCATTTCCTTGTTTAAATTCACGAATGCAGAGGCTTAAAGCTATAATGCTAGAAGCGAGTGCTTTTTTCTCTTCTGGTTGCACTTCAGATAGCATCGCAGACGACCGAGATCGCAAAACCTTAATAAAGTGTTCGTCGAGTTGAGCTTGATTAACTTCAAGCACGACGTTAACTTCTGGCAGTCCCGTGAAAAAATGCTTGTCGAATCGTTCTGCATTGGTTTCCACCAATCTGTCAGCGGCGTCGAGTCTATTTGAGTTTGTTTCCACCAATCGATCGACAATTGGGAAATTTCTTTGACTTTCGTTAAGAGCTTTGAATAATTGAAGCAATAAACGCTCGCGGGTTTCCTCTTGGATGGCCTCCCACTGTTCGGGAAATTTTTCTTGAGTAAAAATAGTGGCAGCAACTTCATAGCCTGCCTTAGCAATCTTCCAGTTGTTCTCTTCATCACCTTTATCAAAATGTTGAACCAGCTTGCTAAAATTGAGAATTGC
>JAICRN010000421.1 GCA_025937335.1 Microcoleus sp. TY_ISSM_2_bin.22 | reverse complement strand
TTTGAGATTTGAGATTTTAGATTGAAGCATTGACCCCAGGGATGAATCCGGGGGCTTGTATCCTGGATGCTTTCGGTCAAAATAACTTTTCGGGCGATCGACTAGCTTTTTGTTTTAATATTTTTTAATATTTAGGGAGACAAATAGTCTAGCGAAATTTTGAGGTCTGTTCGCTTTGATATTGTTAACCCTGCTAATTTTTTCTCTGATTGTAAGTAGAGCTTACACTAAGAATTTGGGTCGATCGGTCAAAAAAGCGCCTCGAACCGACAAAAGTTCGGTCAAGCTGTCACCGGAGTCCGTCGCGCAGTTTCCTAAAGTTTCGGTAATCGTACCAGCATACAACGAAGCCGAGAATATTCGGGATTGCGCGATCGCCATGAGGGAGAGTACACCGCTGTCTGCGGACAACTTAGAGGTTTTAATTGTAGGCGATCGATCGACAGACGACACCAAGGCGATCGGGCAAACCCTGCAACAGCATCTCAACGACCCCCGCCTAAAAATATTAGCAGGTCAGCCGCGACCCACCAACCAATTACCTGGTTAACTATCTGTTTATCCCTAATCGTAATTTGGCAGCATTACACTTTGCGCCGCTTGGGTGCCGAGATTTCTGAATGTCCGACGAAATACTGGCGGTTTGGAGGTTTCGGAGGTGCGTTAGTGGCCGCAATTGCGATCGGTTCTGCGATTAAAACTGAAACTGGTTGGGGGTGGACTTGGCGCGGTAGAACTTTGCAAATTAAAAGTTAATTAAGACTTGCATACGGGCAGGCAAGATGCCCACCCCACAAAAAATTAACTCCTCGCTTCACAGGCATCTTGCCTGTTCTTAAAAATCATCCAAAATGTAAGTTATAGAAGAAAGAAGGAAGAAGAAATAAGGCAGAGCTAATCATAACATCCGTTACATCCGTTACATCCGTTGCCGAACTTCCGCATAAACAAAAGCAGGTACGCGCTTGTAAGCAGGTGTGCCCGATCGCTTTTCAATCTCCGGGTGAAAAATCACATTAACTTCCGGATAAAACATCAAAGCAGCACCCTCACGAACCGCCCCGTAAATCACCTCGACATTTTCCATTTTGCCCGCATTTCCCTGCACCGTAACGCGCTGATGTTCTTGCAAACCCGCGCTTTCTGCATCCGCGCGGTTCATCAAAATGCAGTTGCGGTGCGGCATTCCCCGGTACTTGTCATCAATTTTGTAGACGACAGTATTGTGCTGAGAATAGCTGCGTCCCGTCATCAATGCCACAACAATACCCTGTGTTGATTCCGATGCTCCAAACTCTTTCGCTTCCGGTAATTTCAGCTTAGGTAAAGGCGCGACAAACATTTTCGCTTTCCCAGACTCTGTAGGAAATTTAGGTTCTGTAAAAATGCGACCGCCGATCGTGAATTCCTCTTTTGTTTCATCAATTGTTGCCATTTTATCAAACCCAGGAATGGTTTTAGCAATCAATTGCCGAATGTACCTGGTGTCTTGAAGTTGGCGCCAATCTACCGGATAAGTGCCGTGAATTCGGCTGGCTAATTCTGTCAAAAACTGCACTTCAGGAATCAAATCCGAATCCTTGAGATGAGTTTCACCCTCATCATTTAAACGCACAAAATTATTGCCAGATTCCACCGTTGTTTTGTAGGGATTTTCAAAGCGATTCAGCACGGGAAGCACAATTGTATTGTGTTTTGCCAATCCGCTAAAATGCCCTAAATTGGGTTTAGTTGCGAGGTAGATAATAGTTTCAATCTTACCTAAAGCGCGTTTGGCCTGAGTTGAATCGGGATTTGCCCCATACAAGTTGCCGCCCAGACAGATCAGTGTATCGACTTTGCCTGCATCTGCTGCTTCAATGAGCGATCGAGTGTCGTAGCCCTTAACAGGACTGAGGGGACGATTCAATAACTTTTCTAAAGCTTGTTGAATTTCTTTTTTCAGCTTCACAGTGACGCCCATAGAGCCGAATCCTTGGACGTTGGAGTGTCCTCTCACAGGCATTAATCCCGCCCCTTCTTTGCCGACATTTCCAGTCATCAAGGCCGTGTTGGCGATGCTGAAAACATTATCTACGCCGTTATCGTGTTGGGTAATTCCCATCGCCCAACCGAAGACAACCCGCTTTGAACTGCCGATTATTTTGGCGGCTGCCTCAATTTCTGCGCGGGAAACTCCGCAGGTTTCAGTAATAGTTTCCCAAGAAGTTTCGCGGGCGTGCTGGACTGCTGCTTCCCAGCCTTCTGTATAAGCTTGCAAGTATTTTTCATCCAGCAATCCTTGTTCGATTACAGACTTTTGAATGCCGAGAAATAGTGCCGTATCGCTGCCGGGAATTGGTTGCAAGTACAGCGAGGAAATATCGGAACCGGGGATGAGCGACTTGACGGGAAATGCGGGAGAACCAAACTTGACTAACCCGATTTCCATGACCGGGTTAATTACAATTATTTTACCGCCTTTGTCGCGAATTTTAATCAATTCGTTCATCAAGCGGGGATGGTTGTAGGAAGAATTGCTGCCAGCGAGCACGACGCAATCTGCTTGCTTCAAGTTTTCTAGACTCACTACCGAGGTGCGGGTGGCAAACATTTCGCTTAAGCCGGTTGTCGAGGGAGCGTGGCAGAGATCGGAACAATCTGCTAAGTTATTGGAACCCATCGCCCGCATCATCAATTGCAGCAGAAAAGCCGCTTCGTTGGAAGAGCGGCCGGAACTGTAAGATGCGACTCTTTCGGGGGTTTTGCGAAACGCAGCTTCGGCAATTTGATAAACTTCTTGCCAAGAAATGCGATCGTAATGAGAGGAACCAGCCCGCAAAATCATCGGAAAACTCAGCCTTCCCAGCCTGTCGGCTTCCATTGAAGTTAATTGCTGGAGTTCAGCAATACTGTGTTGTTCAAAAAATTGAGTTGAGATAGCCGGCTTGATTTCAGCGGAGATTGCTTCGACGCTTTTCATACACCGCTGAAGTTTTTCGCCCTCTTCATTTGTAAAACCTCCTTTCTGCCCGCCAGTGCCCCAAGAACAGGACAAACAAGCACTTTTGTGCAGCAAAGTTTTCCAAAGTTTCGGGCCTTCCGGGGACAATGTATGTTCGGCCCAATATTCTATTACGGGCAAACCGCCACCTATCTTTGGTGTTTCCTCGTTTGTCTCGTTGAATGGCGGGATTGGTTGGATATTTTGGGAGTTGACATCCATGCGGTTTACCTTTTGTTTTAATTGCGGATTGATGTGCTGTTAAGTTTATTAGTCTAATTTACTGCAAATTTACAACACAAAAAATTCGTCAATAGATAGATGTTTTAAGAATACCCGGCGGTTGAAACCGCCGTCTTATCTTGCAAAAGTCATTTTAATTAAATTTTCGGGCGGGCTAGAAGCCCACCCCACAAGAAAAAATTATTTTTGTGGGATGGGCTTCTAGCCCGTCCTAGCTTACGGTTTACTTCCTCTTATTTAACGCCTGTTTCCCAAACCCAAGACAAAGCAGTCGATCGCCCTCAGCAACATTCGGGTCATTCTGCAAATAATCTCCCAACCACTCGCAACTGCGAGCAATGATATGATTCAGTTCCAAATTCTCCACAGGCAATAGAATTACAGTCCTATCCCTACTAGCAAAAGCCAGAGTTTTGCTGTCCGAACTAAAAGTAACGCTCAACACGCGATCGCTCGATTCCAAAGTCTTAGATAGCAGCGCCTTCTTGCCGTCAAAATCCCACAGCTTAACAGTATTTCCCCCACTCGCCGCCGCAATCAACCTGCCGTCGGGACTAAAACTCACGCTTTCTACAGTATCGCTGTGGTCGAGTTTTTCAGTTAAATTCGCCACCTTTCCATCAAACCCCCACAAGTAAACTTTTTTGTCAGCGCAAGCAGCAGCAATAGTCTTCCCGTCGGGACTGAAACTCACATTTTTAACGCTGTCCCCGTGGTCGATAGTTTTCAGAATTTTCGCCGACGAACCGTTAAATTGCCAGAGGTAAACTCTCTTTTCTCCGGTAATTTCAAAAGCCTTTTTCTTCCCGCTTGCATTGTCCTCAGCAGCGGTAGCAGTAGCAATAGTTTTGCCGTCGGGACTGAAGCTAACGCTAATTACTGGATTGGTGTGATCGAGTTTTGCAAACAAAGTTGCTTTAGCACCGTTCCAGCGCCAGAGGTACAATTTGCGATCGGCACTTGCGGCGGCAATTATCTTTCCGTCTGGACTAAAACTCACGCTTTTAACAATGCCGCTGTGGCTGAGAGTATTTAACAGTTTCCCGTTTAAACTCCAGACTTTCACGGTTTTGTCATCGCTGGCAGAAGCAACAGTTTTATCATCAGGCGCAATGCTCACCCACGTAACAGAATCCTTGTGACCTTCTAAGGTTTTGAATAAACTGCCGTCAGTGCGCCAAAGTCTCACTGTTTTGTCCCCGCTAGCAGAAGCAATTGTTTTGCTGTCACCACTAAAACTGACTTTGTAAACCCAGTCTCCGTGTCCAGATAAAATCTTATTCAGCGGAGTGCTGTCTGGTTGCCAAAGTTTCACTATTTTGTCCTTACTTCCGGAAGCAATAGTGCCGTCGCCGCTGAAACTCACTGCCCTCACGTCGTCTTGATGTCCTCGAAAAGTGTTGAGCAAAGTGCCGCTGCGACTCCAAACTTTCACCGTATCGTCTGCACTGCCGGTGACAATTTTTTCGCCGTCGCGACTGAAACTCGCGCTGACAACTTCATCGTTGTGTCCTTTGAGAGTTCTGATTTCCTCACCATTTCGGTTCCAAATTTTGACTGTGGTGTCGGCACTTGCCGAGACGAGTTCTCGACTGTTTGGACTGAACTTAATGCTGTAAACAATGCCAGAATGTTTGGTTAATGTTTTGGGATTAATTGTAAATTTCTGGGTTTTACTTTCTCGGTTCCAAAGTTTGACAGTTTTGTCAACACTTGCTGAGGCAATTGTTTGGCCGTCGGGACTGAAACTGACGCCGAGCACCCAGTCTTTGTGTCCGGTTAAGGTTTGCAGCAATTTTTTGTTCGCAAGGTTCCAGATTTTGACGGTGTTGTCGTGACTGGCGGAAGCTAGGGTTTTGCCGTCTGGACTGAAACTGACGCTGGTGACGATATTGCGGTGGCCGGATAAAATGCCGATCGCACTTTTGTCGTTATCTACTTGCCAAATTCTAATTGTGCGATCGGCACAACCAGTAGCGATCGTTTTCCCATCAGGACTAAAACTAACACTCGTCACGCTATCCGGGTGATTGAAAGTTTTTAATAACTTACCTTCTTTGCTCCACAATTTAACAGTTTTGTCAGTACTTGCC
>JAICRN010000712.1 GCA_025937335.1 Microcoleus sp. TY_ISSM_2_bin.22 | reverse complement strand
TGGCTACCCGCTATATCATTCGGATAATTTCTGCTTGTAAAACGACACGCCAGAAGACTGGGCGGTTAAAACCTCGTCTAAACTTGCCTCTAGTCCCTGCAGAGGGAGACAGAAGAAAATCAAGAATTCAAACCTGCTGCGGTGGATTTTGTCTGTATAAACGTAATTTTCACCGCCGACTCTTCAACTCTTGCCTTGCGGCTTTTGTGTGTATAGATGCGGTTTCAAGCGCCGGGTATTCTGTCGAAATCCTACGCTTTCACAACTCCCGTTTCAACAACTCCCGCACAGCCGCAAAAGCCCTCCTCCGCCACTCCACCGGCAGCAGCGACAATCCCAAACCAGCCCACATTTTCGCCTCAGAAACCGACTTTCCAGCCCAGACCATCGATCGCCCTTTTGCAGTTTCACCAACCTCAATCAGCCGCAAACCCAGCGCTAACTGAGTTTCGGCAATCCTGTTGAGCCTGACTGTTTCCAACTTCTCGGAATCAAATTCGTAGCCGATCAAATAGCGCAATTTATCGCTCAAATACGGAATTGCCCGATCGACTCCTTGCTGTCCTGCATGAACTCGATACTCCATCAACAGCTCCGGCAAGTAATAGCATTTTTTGCCCGCAATCGCAAGTCTCACAAACAAATCGTTATCTTCGCAATTTTGCAAATTCGGCCGCAGAAATCCTACTTCTGCCAGCGCGCGGCGGCGAAACAAAGTTGCCCCTATTTGCAAACTTTGTCTCAGAAAAACTGTGGAGAGCAAATCTTCAATAATTCCAGGCGACAACTCGGTACGGCCCCACCGCTGCGAATTGATTTTCGTCTGGTTTTGATCGATATAATTGTGAATGTCGATCACCCAGTGATCTGTACTGACAAAATCAATGCTGGAGTCTCGATCTAAGATAGCAGATGTGCGCTCTAGAAATTGCGCGCTCAGGCGATCGTCATCGTCAAACTTGATAAAATATTCGCCCCTTGCCGCCGCAAAGCCCGATCGCATATTATTACTCTTGCCGATATTCTGCGGGTGACGAATGTAGCGAATCCCGCGATCGACAAATTCCGACATCAACAGAGGAGTGCTGTCAGTAGAACCGTCATCACAGATAATTAATTCAAAATCTGTATAAGTTTGATCTAGCACGCTGGCGATCGCACAAGCCAGCAGATGCACTCGATTGCAAGTAGGAATGCAAACGCTAATTTTCGGCACTAACTTAGACAATTTTAGATTTTGGATTTTGGATTTTAGATTGCGGACAAAGGAAGACAATCATTGATTTTATTGTATTTTTAATATCTCCTAGATAACTAAAGCCTTCTCTCCTAGATAACTAAAGCCTTCTTACTTCTTCCTTCCGTTACATCCGTTACATCCCGTACATTGCTCGTTGCCGAACTTCCTTTTTTAACTCAAACGAGCCGTACATTCGAGAATTAACTTTTGATTCACCAAAGCAAAGGGTTGAATTTCCAAAGCGCGACGAAAAGCTTGAATAGCATTTAGGTATTCTCCCAAGGCAGCGTAGCACAAACCCAGACCGTGCAGCGCCCCAAAATGAACCGGGTTCAGTTTGAGGACGATTTCGCAGTCGTCGATCGACTTTTTATAATTTCCTTGGGTATAGTGAAGTACGGCGCGTCGGTTCCAAGCTTCCGCAAAATCCGGCGCTTCCGCAATCAGTTTCGTCAGCAAATCCAAAGCGTGGTGAACATCGCCTGCATCCAGCGAAACTTGCGATCGCCTGAGAATTTGCATCCCATAGTCACCCTTCTGGTTAAACCAAGTGCGCCAGAGTTCAGTAGTTGCCCGATCGCGCACGCTTTCGTCGGACTTTTTCAAGTCTTCCAGCAGCGCCTTAACAGATAATTCGTCCATAGGTACGAGGATTGTTAAAAAGATTCGATCGATCAATTTTATCGCTTGGGGGCAACTTTATTTATCCGACATCCCATGAAGATTTTAATGCTTTCCTCGACTTTTCCCTATCCGCCAAGCCGCGGAGGAACTCAGGTAAGGACGTTTAATTTATTGCAATACTTGAGCCGGCGGCATGATGTAATTCTAGGCACAGTGCGATCGCCAGATGTCACCGACGCACAAATCGACACATTGCGCCAGCAAGTTGCAGAATTAGCAGTTTTTCCCAACCCGCAAGAACCCCCCCAACCCCCCCTTGTCAAGGGGAGGCTAACTCTGCACCAGGGGCTTGAGGAGGGCTTCTTGCCTCCCCCCCTTAATCAGGGGGGGACTGAGGAGGGGTTCTCTGAAATAATAGGAAAATTCCACAGATTCAGTCGATTTTTGTTGTCCGGGACACCTCCGAACGTACTCTCAAGCTACTCCCAAGCAATGCAGAATTGGGCAGACGAATTGGTAACAGCAGGCAAATGCGATGCTGTCACCTGCGAACACAGCGTTAACGAGATTTACGTGCGTCCGGAATGGCGGGAAAAAGTGCTGACAGTGGCAAACATTCACAGTTCTGTTTGGGGAACTTGCAGGGAAATGTTAGCCACCGGCACCTCCGAAAAACCCCTGCGCGATCGACTGAATTTACCGCTACTCGCCCGCTACGAAAAACGCTACTGTTCCAAATTTTCCCGCATTGTCGCGACAACATCCACAGACAGAGAGCAACTCCTAGAATTGCTGTCGCCTCGGGTTCGGGTGCGAGGAAAACAAGATTTTTTTGTACCTCCCATTGATGTAATTCCTAACGGCGTGGATTTGACCCAATTTCCCTCCCGGTCGATCGATCCGGGAGGACACACCTTAATTTTTGCAGGCGCAATGAACAATTTGCCCAATATTGACGCCGCGCGGTTTCTCAGTTTGCAAATACTGCCGTCTTTGCA
>JAICRN010000380.1 GCA_025937335.1 Microcoleus sp. TY_ISSM_2_bin.22 | reverse complement strand
ACATCAATCTCGGCAATGCCGGAGTGTTCGCCAAAGAAATAGATTCCCCAGCGCTGTACTCCAAAATGCTCGCCCACTCCATCCATAAACCGCAGTCGAAGTTCGCGCTCGTCGCGAGCAGAGGCGATCGCGTCAAATAGGGCATAAAGAGAATTAGTCATTGATGGGTTCAAAGTGTACTCACTTGGGGACTATGCCATTTTGAGATTACTTCCTACCATAATCTCTAGCAAAGGTTCCAATAATTTGAAAAATGACAACTCAAGCAAAATATTACATTGGTCTGGTGATTTTTCCTGGCATGACTCAACTCGATATGACTGGCCCTTACCAGGTATTTTCCATGATGCCTGACACTCGTGTTCTGCTGTTGTGGAAGACTCTCGAACCAGTGACGAGTAGCGAGGGGATGACGATTTTACCTACCGCCACCTTCAATGACTGTCCGTCTTTAGATGTTTTGTGCGTTCCCGGTGGCGCGATCGGGCAGGTGGAAATGATGCAGGATGTGGAGGTACTGGAATTTCTGCGCCAACAGGGAAAAACAGCAAAATATATCACCTCGGTTTGTACGGGTTCTTTGATTTTAGCTGCTGCTGGACTCCTTCAAGGATACCGCGCTGCTTGCCATTGGGCATTTCGCGACCAGTTAGCAATGCTGGGCGTTGAAGTTGGGACTCAAAGAGTGGTTGTCGATCGAAATCGCATCACAGGGGGTGGCGTAACTGCTGGTATCGATTTTGGATTGGTGGTTGTTGGCAAACTCTGCGGCGAGGAAACTGCCAAAATGATTCAGTTACTTCTAGAGTATAATCCCGCACCACCTTTTAATGCTGGTTCTCCCGAAAGTGCTGGAGAGATTTTAGTTGAGCAAGTGAAGAAATTTGGCGAACAGCTAATAGAGCTGTCCCTCGCAGCAACGAAGCAAACAGCGCTCGGATTGGGTATTAATCATTAAGTTAATAGTTACCTGCGCTATTTACAAAAGGCTATCCATTAAGTTCATAACTTGGATAGATTCATCTGATAAAAATAGTGATTCTTGTTGATTGAGGTGATGCTCCAAAACTCCTTTCAGCGCAATCAATTTCATGCTATTTTCTGCTAAAGTCTCTGAAATAGCTTGCGCTCCCGGCAAATAGCCGATCGCCCCCAAGTCCATCAAAGCCGATCGCCTCAACTGCAAATTATCCCCATTCAAAGCACTTACCAACCGTTCTCCGTAAACCCGCTCACCAGTTAACTGATACATCGCGCGCGCCGCAGCGTACTGCACCCGTTCCACAGAGTGTTCTAAAAAAGGTGAAATTAGCGGTATTGCTTCTGTGGCTTGCAGTGTACCCAAAGCTTCAATTACCGAATCGTAAGGCTGTACTAGATGCGATTTTCCCGGCACTCGCACCGCCGCAGAAATTCCCCCATCTAAGAGTTCAATTAGCCGTGGAATAGAATCGCGGTCGCCCAGCATTTCTAGAGCTTGAGCTGCCGCTTCCCGCACGTAATAATCCGCGCATTCTAAACAGCGAATTAGCGCCGGCAAGGCTTGTTTATCTCCCAATTTTCCCAGAGCTCGCGCCGCATTTCTCAATAGGGAATAATCGCCGATTTTGGTTTGTTCTGATTCTTCTTGCAAAGCATCAATAAGAGCTGCAATAACAGCCGGTTCCTTGACTCTAAACCGGCCGACCCACCAAGCCGCGTAATAGCGAAGACTATAATCTTGGGAGTGGAGATTTGCGATCGCCTGTTCAAGTGTTAAAGACTCGCCGCCAGCTACACCCGCCTGCGGTGAGTCGGATTCGTAATAATCCACAGTCATTAGTTATTAGTTATTAGTTATTCGGCGAGTCAAATCGCTGCTACACAGACAAAACCCGCCTGCGCGGGTTGGGGAAACTCTTAGTGCGCGCAGGCGGACTTCATTTGTGCAGTCGCGATTTCAAATTGCCCTTTCTAGCTTGTGTAGGAGCGATTTTAATCGCGCCTGCAACCAAACTATTAGTTATCACCCGATGATTCATGGGATGATTCCGGTGACGGTTCTGCGATCGCGCTTAAAGGCTGAATGCTGACAATTTTCCCGCCCATGCGAGTAATCCGCTGCATTTCTTGATTCATCCGATTGTAAGGCACGGTGATAAATGTACTCGCGCTCGATCGAATCGAATAATCGATTTTTTCTGTATCATCGCTTTGGCGCAAGCCGACAACTTCATACCGAAAGCAACGACCAGCAGAAGCTGTATTGCCACTTGTTCCTGCTACAATTTGACCAAACATAAGCTAATTGGTAATTGGTAATGGGGAATTGGTAATTAGTCAGTAGTCAGTTGTTATTTGTTATTTGTTATTTGTTATTTGTTAGTTGTTATTTGTTGGTTCCAATAACCAATAACCAATAACCAATAACCAATAACTAACAACTAAATTGGAGTAATGCTGGCGATTTTCGCGCCCATGCGTTGAAATTTCTGCATTTGCGAGGACAAATCCTCAACAGGTACGATAAAAGCTTTGCTGCTGCGGCGCACGCTGGGATAGCCGCCCGTGCGAATTCCCGACACTTCCACGCGAAACAGCCGCCCTTCTTTGCCGTAAGCTGCCGCCCCGCCGAAACCGCTGCCGGGAGTCACGTTTCTCGCAGAAGGGCGGTATGCCCAACCTTCGTTACCGCCGGAGGGGCCAACTACAGCCGTAGCGCTGTTAGTCCCGAGTTCGACAGCCAAGCGAGAGTTATTGCCTTCTAGTTGAGATGTATCGCTGTTTGCATAACCGCGATACAGCCGGAACATCCGGGTAAAACCGACGGTTTTTTGCCCCCGCTGAGTATTAAAACCCCGGAAGTAAGGTACAATATTGTCGGCAAAGTTTTCTTGATACTCTACTGAATCGATGTAAGAATCGATATCAGCGTCGTAGCCTTCTGTTTGGTACAAATCTAAGTGATACACGACTTCAGATTCGTCGTATGGAGCGCGACCGAGCAAGTGTTTGTAGTTTAGTTCGATCGTCCGAGTTTGAAAGCTGCTGTATAAAAACTTAGTTTTGTACAGTTCCGATTTTGCCACTGCGCGCACAAATTCTCGCACCGTTAAACTGCCATCTCGCAGCAGAGATTCAGCGCTTGTCAGGCGTTCGGATTTCATCAAATAATCGTTGCCCAACAACTGACGGTAAACGGCGCGAATTACTACTTCCACGTCATCTTTGCTGTAGTTAGGGCGCAATTCTACCTTTGGCGCATCGCTGAGTGCCGATGTTCCCAGTCTGGACGCTGCTGTCGTAATAGCCACCAGATTTTCTCCTAAATTAATTACAAAAATTCTAAGTTTTGTTGCAACTTGAGATTTTTAGGACTAAAGCCCATATGTGTCCAAGTAAGGTGCGCACTGCACAGCTTCTCCACGTAGGCTGCGCAGTGCGCACCTTACCTATACACATAAATTAGTCCTAATGTGTTAAAGACACTTCAAAAAAACGTTTCGATCGACTTTAAGCAACAGTAATGCTTACCACTTTGCCGCCCCGTTTGTTGATTTGCTGCAAGCGGCTGGAAAGTTGCTCGTAAGGCAGGAGATATTCAGTAGTAGTCCGGCGTACTTGGGGGGAAAACTTAGCCGAACCTTGCATGGCGGTGACTCGGTAAAGTTGCCCGCGGGAACCGCCGGAAGCACCTGCCAGAGATTGTCCGCCAGAGGCTGTGTATATCGGCGAAGCCATATTTCTCGCTACTTCCCAAGTCAGCCGTGCTTGGGTTTGGTTTTGAGCTCGATCGCTAGAAGCAAAACCCCGGTACAATTGAAACATCCGGTTAAAACCGACTGTTTTTTGACCTCTTTGAGTAGCGAAACCGCGATAGTAAGGCACTACACTTTCGCCAAAGTTTTCTTGATACTCAATTGAGTCAATGTAAGAATTGATTTCAGCTTCGTAGCCTTCTGCATTGTACAAATCTACGTGGAAAGCAATTTCCGACTCGTCGTAAGGAGCCCGGCCCAACAAATGCTTGTAATTAAGCTCGATTAGCCGCGTTTGCGAGTTCGGGTAAAAAAACTTTTTCCGATAAGTTTCGGACTGAGCAATTGACCGCACAAAATCTCTAACTGAAATCTGTCCTTGCATCAGCAGAGATTCAGCACTGGTAACTCGTTCGCTCGACATTAAATACTCGTTGCCGAAAACTTGGTTGTAAGCGGCGCGAATTACTCCTTTTGCATCGTCTTGCGTCCAGTGAGGGCGCAGTTCTACCTGTCCTGATTCTTCAAATGCTTTTATTCCCAACCGTTCTGCTGCACCTAATCCTGCCATCTTTGCTTCTCCCTTTTTGCTTTAAAAACTGAAAACTTGTAAAAAAAGTATTTGCAAAACTAGGCTTCGATCGCAGATGCCCGGAATTGTATACAACCGCTAACACTCAAGCTAACAGCAGCTTACATTTCCGGGCATCACGCAAATCTAGCTCAGGGCGTTGATTGCGTAGTCGAGGTAGGAATTAGCTTCCACTGCGGGGTCGCCGCTCAGGCCGTGGTTGCCTTTGATGTACTTGAGGGCTTCAACGTACCAGCTAGGAGACAGTTCAAATGTCCGGTTGATTTCGTCGATGCCTGCAATCAGGTACTCATCCATCGGGCCGGTGCCGCCTGCAACTAAGCAGTAGGTGACCATGCGCAGGTAGTAGCCGATGTCGCGGGCGCACTTTGCTTTACCGGTTGGGGTAGAAGCGTAGTTGGGGCCTTGCATTTGTTGGGTGTACGGGAATTTGTTGTACACTGCTTGGGCTGCACCGTCGATCAAGCGCTGAGAGTTGGCTGTCAAAGCTTTAGCAGCTTCTAAGCTGGCGGATGCTTGGCGGAAACGACCGAAAGCTGTTTGAATTTCGGTGCTGCTCAAGAAGCGACCTTGAGAATCTGCTGCTGTGACTGCTTCGGTCAACGGGGTTTTCATTTTTCTGCTTTCTCCCTAATGTTTGTGATTTTTTGTACGAGTGGAACTTGTTAAAGCCCGATCGCTCGCGCTTTACAGATTTGGTTGCAAAGGCTGGAGTTTAGCCTACTGCAGAAGCGGCGCGATCGAAGTAGCTGCCGACTTCAGACATCAGGGAGGTACAATCTCCGCGAGTTACGCCGTTGGGGTCGTTAGCGATCGCCAAAGCGGCTTCTTTCATTTTTTGAACGCCGGTTGCTACAGAAGCGCCGGGAGTTCCCAATGCCAAGTAGGTTTCGCGCAGGCCGTTCAAGCAACGGTCGTCGAGTACGCTGGCGTCGCCTGCGAAAATCGCATAGGTGACGTAGCGCAAGATGATTTCCATGTCGCGCAAGCAAGCTGCCATGCGGCGGCTGGTGTAAGCGTTGCCGCCGGGGGCGATCAGTTGGGGCTGCTCAGCAAACAAAGAGCGAGCTGCATTGGCAACAATGCTGGAAGCGTTGCTGGTGATGCGGTTGACTGTATCCATGCGCTTGTTGCTTTCTGCAACCATTTGGCTGAGGGCATCCAATTGACCTGCGGCCAAAAATTCGCCGCGGGCGTCTGCTTGGGAAACCACTTTTGTAAATGCGTCAAACATGAAAGAACTCTCCTACTTGAGTTAATTGAGTTTGGTTGCGGTATAAAACCGTTAAGTTAAATTTGTTCAGGCTGCTAGAGCCTGCAAGGGTTGAAATTTGATGCCAGCTCATCTGCCGGTTCGATCGATCTCTCCCTTTCCGCTACCTGTACTATTGTTACATTGCAACGGACGTTTAAGAAACCTTAGAAAATTTTACACCTTTTATGAGATGCGACAAACCTTGTTAATCAGTGTTTTTGTTAACTTTAGCCTGTCGTTTCAACCCTCTGATAACCTTTATACAACGCTCGCCCGCCTTTGTTTATT